>CAZKRB010000046.1:0-18090 GCA_964555065.1 uncultured Syntrophus sp. | reverse complement strand
TAGGCCGATTCACACTGCTGGCTGAGATCCAGCCCGATGATTTCACTCTTCTTGTCCACCTTCATGCCCAGCAGGGCATCCACCAGCTTGAAGAGCACAAAGGTCACCGCCACGGCGTACAGAACGGTGATTCCCACGAGCAGGAGTTGGACCAGAAACTGGTGCATCCCCCCGAAGAAGAGGCCGTCCGCGCCGGCGGCATTGACCGCCTTTTCCGCGAAAAGTCCCGTGGCGATGGTGCCCCAGGCCCCGCCAACCCCATGAACACCGAAGGCATCCAGGGAGTCGTCGTATCCCAGCTTCCCCTTGACGAAGGCAATGGAGGTATAGCAGATCATGCTGACGCTCACGCCGATGAAGACGGCGTTCAGCGGGGAAACAAAGCCGCAGGCCGGGGTGACGGCGACCAGACCGGCCACGGCGCCCGTGACGGCGCCCAGAATGGTCGGTGCACCGGAAAGGCGCCACTCGATCAGGGCCCAGGTCAGTCCCGCCGCCGCTGTCGCCGTTTGGGTCGTCACGAAGGCGTTGGCGGCCAGTTCATTCGCCCCGAGGGCGCTTCCCGCATTGAACCCGAACCAGCCGAACCACAGGAGCGCGCCGCCCAGGACGGTGAACGGCAGGTTGTGCGGACGGAAAGGCTCTTTGTCGTAGCCGATCCTTTTGCCCAGCATCAGCGCCATGACCAGGGCGGAAATGCCCGAACTCACATGGACGACGATTCCGCCGGCAAAATCGAGGGCGCCCAGCTTTCTCATCCAGCCGCCCATCCCCCAGACCCAGTGGGCCAGCGGATCATAGACCAGGGTGGCCCAGAGGATCGTCAAGACGAGGAAAGAGGAGAACTTCACCCGTTCCGCAAAGGCGCCGATGATCAGGGCCGGGGTGATGACGGCGAACATCGACTGAAAGATCATAAACACGAGATGGGGAATGGTGGCGGCGTAGTCTGCGTTGGGGGCGCCTCCCACCCCCTTCAATCCCGCCCATTCCAGGGAGCCGATGATCCCCCAGCCCGTATCGGGGCCGAAAGCCAGCGAGTATCCGTACAGAACCCACTGCAGGCTGATCACGCACATGATGGTGAAGCACTGCATGAGGATGGAAAGGACATTCTTCCGGCGCACCAGGCCGCCATAGAAAAAGGCCAAGCCGGGCGTCATGACAAAAACCAGTATCGTGGATACCAGGACCCACGCCGTATCTCCTGTATTCATCGTTCATTTCTCCTTCCTGCTTAAAGTGCGCACCTTTTCCGGCCTCACCCTCATGCCCGGCACGGGTACAATGAAATATTTATATATACGGCCACTTACCGCCAGTTTCATATAAAGCTCTTGCAGCCAGGTGAGCCGCCCTTTCTGAAAAAACCTCCCGGATGCGCAGCGGCTCTATCCAGGGTCGGCGGTGTTCCCGAGCCCTCTGAAGAGCCCGCTGTTCCTAGAAAGCGAAGCAGGCCGTCAGTCCGCCATAGAGATAGGAGCTGTCGCGGTCGCGAGGCTCTTCCCCGCTCAGCCCCAATCCTTTCATCTCATTCTTCGCCTCCGCTGAAAGGGGGAAGACATAGGAGATCGTCGGCGTCACCGTAAGATGGGGCGTCGCCTTGATGGGAAGGCTGGCAGTCAGGGTCCCGTCATGGAAGTTGCGGAACTTCTCGTCGGTCGGCCGGGCATCCCCATCAAACTCCGGATAGGTCGTTTCGTCGGTGCTCAGGAGATAGCCGGCCGATGCCGCCAGTTTCAGAGAAATCATCCGACTGAATTCAAACGTATGGGAAACACCGAGCAGGAAGTACCAGTTGTGGTAATGGTCGATTTCCCTGTACACCGTCAAGGTCGGCGCGAGGATCGAATTGAGCCCCACGGAGGCAAAAAGCTCCTGGGAATCGAGTCGGTCCGGCGCGTCCGGATTCAGTGAACCGAGGCTGTAATAGATGTAACCGCCCCCCACGTTGAAGAGCCCGAAGGTTTTGGAATAGGAAAGGGTGATATCCGTTTCATTCCAGGTGCTGCTGTAGCTCTTGTCGCTGTCCGTTCCGCCGTCATAGGGGCCGGTGTCCAGATTGCCCCAAAGGTTGGCCGAGAATCCCTGATAGCCGATTGTCAGAGAGGGCTGGACCACGATGCTGTTCCGGCTCAGTTCATAACCTCTCCAGACGTACTTGCTCAGCACGGCAACCGTCGCGTCTCCCGATGGTTTTTCCTCTTCGGCGAACAGCGGCGAGGAGGAAGCAGCCAAAAGAATTGAGACCAAGAACCCAACCACGAACAATACGTTGATGCTGAATGCTTTTTTCATCATACCTTCTCCTGAAAGATGAATTGGTTTGAACACGTACCCGATTCCGGCAACCGTTGCCATTCTATGGGCGAATGCCGTGCCAAACATCCATCTACTTGATATTGTTAGCAGGATACCAATTGGGGCACCTCAAAAAACACTGAAATGGAACAATATTGTAACATTCCCCCAGTAACCCCTACATCTTTGTCGGATTCCCGCCTTCGGGTTCGAACCCATCTTCCGCAAGAGAAAAGCTTTCTCCCCTTCCCCGGGAAAAAGGATCGCCGGGCTGAATGGTCATGGAGCCGTGACGACGCAGGCTCACACCAGCCGACTGCGGAGTGCCGACAGGGCCGCTGGAGGAAAATGCCTTTGAAGACGGGGGATTGGAATCAGGAAAAAGCTCAAGGCCGCCAGGAGTCCCGGGAGTTGCTCCCGGGAGAAACGAGCGGACGATGGCGAATCGCCGGGATGGATGAGCAAAACCAAGCCAGAAAAGCATGCCGGCGGAATGCTTCGGCAGGGGGAGGATTTCCAGCAGCTGAATCGCCGGAAGGGCGATCCCTCATGCAGACCCATCGGAAGGATCGAACAACAGCCGGTTCTCCCGGAAGTCGATGGACCCGGAGGTCAGCGGGATTTCATCGATTCACTGATATAAAGATTCAGCAGGTATTTCAGGGGCAGCCCCCCCATCTCCTCGGCTTTCTTTCTGGCCGCGGGAAAGATGCGGAGTGCGTCTTCAACGGTAATGGCATAACCCGCCTGGCGGATCATGTCATAAATGAGCATTTTTCCCGATTGACTCGTAAAGACCGGATGTCCGCCACCGCCTCCCCCGATGCGGGAGGGGTCCGCGGGCCGGACGGCCCCTCTTTTCATGCCGCAGGTCTTGCCGGTCCCTTCCTGTTGGATGCGACCGCGAGAAACCTGCCCGTCGAAGCCGGAAAAAGTCCTTTCGTCGCGCAGCGGTAGGGGCGCTGACCCGGCCAGCATCCGGGCCGTCTCATACAGCGACGACATGTCCAGCGGCACCTGGACACCGCAATTGTAGAGGCTCATGGCGACTTCGAAGAGGCTAGCACTTCCGGCCTGATTCCCCAGGCCGTTGAGGCTGCATTCCAACTGGGACGCCCCGGCAAAAAAGCTTTCCACGGCCGTGGCCGTCCCCATGCCCAGGTCGTTATGGCAATACACCGAAGGGGTTACCCCGGGCAGATTTTCGAAGACGGTTTTTATCATCCCGACAAATTGAAGCGGGCGGGTCCGCTCCACCGTATTGGACAGATTGATGATGGTCGCCCCTGCCGCCGCAACGTCCTGGAGCGCGTCCACCACAAAGGACAGATTTTCAGCACAGTCTCCGAAATGTTCCACAGAGAACTGCACTTCCTGGTTCTCTCCCAGGAGGCCTCTCGCAAAATCCACCGCTTCCACGGCGGTTTTCCGGACCTCCTCAGGCGTTTTCTTCAGCACGTTTCGCATATGAAAGGGGCTGAAGGAGATAAAGACATGGATTCTCGTCCGGCCGGCTTTTTTCAAGGCTTCCGCGATCCTCAGGATGTCCTGCTCCTTTGCCCGGGCCAGTCCGGAAACAATGACCTCCGGGGACGCGATCGAGGCGAGGTGGCGGCAGGCCTCGAAATCCTCTTTGCTTGAACCGGAGAACCCGACCTCAATGATCTGCACCCCCAATTTGAGCAGCTGCAAAAAAACGCTTTCTTTCTGCTCGATATTCCAGAAATTCTTCAATACCTGGCTTCCCTCTCTCAAGGTTAGGTCATAAAAAAGAGGTTTCCGGTTCTCCATCGCCCGTCCTCCACTATTAACCGATTCGGCGGCTTTGTGTCGGCTTCACTTTTCATCTGATGCCGGGGCGGGATCCTGCTCCTATCGGCAACCCACAGACAGGAGGCGCCGCCCCCTTTCCGCTGGTCTTCCTTTTTCCGGGATGTTCATTCCGCCGTTCCTTCAGTTGACGGATCAACGAGCGTGCCAGCAGTAAAAAAATCGGCCAATGTCCGGCACTTTTTTGCCGATCACACCGGAATTCCATGCAGATACCCTGATGGCATCTCAAGTGGAGAAATTCGAACGGGCGACTTTGGTGGCCTTTGTCTAGGACAAAAAAAGTCGAATCTTCTCTTCATGGCACATATATGTCCACAAAGCACATTCGATGGCACAACGGAATTCCCGTCAGCCCATTACTCCATATTCTAAAAAAACTCGCATATTCAATGGGTAAGGATGGCTTTACACGGAATCTTCCTTGACACTGCTGGATGTCGACTCTATAATTTCACCCGTTTGAAAATTTCTTCGATGGTTGAAATAAGTTATTGGTTTCGTCCACAGTCTCTTGGCTCTTTTCTACCTCACATGTGGTGAACAAGATTTTCGATGAGCAAACGTGAACCCCTCCAGAGCAAGAAGGACCTAAGTGAACGCGACATCTGCACTAAGTTCATCACCCCTTCTCTCCATCAGGCAGGTTGGAATGTTCTGTCACAGATACGGGAAGAAGTCTCGTTCACCAAAGGCCGGATTATCGTCCGGGGCAAACTGGTAACCCGCGGTAAAGCCCGGCGTGCCGACTACATCCTCTACTACAAGCCAAACATTCCCCTCGCCCTTATCGAAGCGAAGGATAACACTCAGGCCCTCGGCGCCGGGATGCAGCAAGGGTTGGAATATGCTGCGATTCTGGACATTCCCTTCGTTTTTAGCTCCAATGGCGATGCTTTTCTGTTCCATGACCGCACCGGCCAAAGCATTCAGACGGAGAAAGAACTGCCCCTGAATGCCTTCCCATCACCCGAAACTCTCTGGACTCAATATCGGGCGTGGAAAGGGCTGAACCCTTTACAGGAAGAGATTTTTCTTCAGAACTATTTTGAGGATGGCAGCGGAAAAGAGCCGCGATACTACCAGCGAATCGCCATCAATAAGGCCATCGAAGCCATCGCCAGGAGTCAGAATCGTATCCTGCTCGTCATGGCAACCGGCACGGGCAAGACTTACACTGCGTTTCAGATTCTCTGGCGCTTGTGGAAATCCGGGAGACGAAAACGGATCCTCTACCTCGCGGACCGCAATGTCCTCGTTGATCAGACGATGGTCAACGATTTCCGTCCTTTCGGCGCTGCCATGGCGAAACTCAGCACCCATTCGAAAACCATCGAGCGGGACAGCGGCAGCAAGATTCAACTGCCGACCGCCGTCGATAAGAAACACCGGCGCATCGATACCTCTTACGAAATCTATCTCGCCCTCTACCAGGCCATCACCGGTCCGGAGGGAAACCAGAAGTTGTATCGTGAACTCTCCCGTGATTTCTTCGACCTCATTGTCATCGATGAGTGCCACCGAGGCAGTGCGGCGGCTGATTCCGCCTGGCGGGAAATTCTCGATTACTTCACCTCCGCCACCCAGATCGGTCTTACCGCGACACCGAAGGAAACGGAATATGTTTCGAATATTGATTATTTCGGTCCACCAGTTTATACTTATTCCCTGAAGCAGGGCATCCGCGACGGCTTTCTCGCGCCCTATAAGGTGGTGAAGGTTCATCTTGACGTCGATGTAGAGGGTTACCGCCCGGCAAGGGGTGAAACCGACAAATACGGCTACGAAATCGAAGACCGTCTTTTCAACCAGAAAGACTTTGACCGGAATCTGATCATCGACGAACGCACCCGGCGCGTCGCTTCCAAGGTAAGCGATTTTCTTAAAGAGAGCGGAGACCGCTACCAAAAAACCATCGTCTTCTGCGTCGATACCGAGCACGCGGCGCGGATGCGCCAGGCCCTTATCAATGAAAACCCGGACCTGGTGCAGGAGAACGAGCACTATGTCATGCGCATCACCGGCGATGATGCCGAAGGCTGCGCCCAGATCGGGAATTTCATCGATCCCGAGGCCCGATACCCCGTGATCGTCACCACTTCGCGCCTTCTCTCCACCGGGGTTGACGCGCAGACCTGCCGCCTCATCGTCCTTGACCGGGAAGTGGGCTCCATGACGGAATTCAAGCAGATCGTAGGACGGGGAACCCGTGTTCACGAGGACACGAAGAAATACTACTTTACCCTCATTGATTTCCGAAAGGCCACCAACCACTTCGCTGATCCCGAATTCGATGGTGAGCCGGTGCAGATCTATGAACCGGCGGAAGATGATCCGATAACCCCTCCCGATGATTTGCCGCCATCAACCGACGACGAGGACCCCATCCCCCCTGAACCCGGTGAAGAAGAAGAGGTGATCGTCAATCCTGAACCGCCCGATATTCGCATCCCGCATGGTAACGGTAAACCTTATAAATTTCATATCGAAGGGAAGGAAGTGCATATCATTGCCGAACGCATCGAATACCTCGATGCCGACGGAAGGCTGGTCACGGAGAGCCTCCGCGACTACTCAAAGAAGACCCTCCACAAGCGCTTCGCCAGCCTTGATGATTTTCTGAAGCACTGGAAGGAAGCAGAACGGAAACAAGCCATTATCGACGAACTGGCCGCAGAGGGTCTGCTGCTCGATCCACTGGCTGAGGAAGTGGGCAAGGATTTGGACCCCTTTGACCTGATCTGCCATGTGGCCTTCGACCAGCCGCCGCTCACCCGGCGCGAACGGGCCGAAAAGGTGCGCCGGCGCGACATCTTTAACCGGTACGGCGATCAGGCCCGAACCGTTCTTGAAGCCCTGTTGCAGAAATATCAGGATGAGGGCGTGATGAGCCTTGACGATCCGCGCATCCTGAAAATCGCGCCCTTCAATACCATGGGCACCCCACTCGAACTGCTCAAACCCTTCGGTGGCCGCCCAGGCTTCGAGAAGGCCGTTCATGAACTCCAATCCGCACTCTACGAAAGGGCAGCCTGATCTTTATGAATGTTCGAACCACCGTTAAATCCATCCAGGACATCATGCGCCAGGATGTCGGCGTCGATGGAGACGCCCAGCGCATCTCTCAGCTCTGCTGGATGTTTTTCCTCAAAATCATCGACGACCAGGATCAGGAACTGGAGCTGATGCAGGACGGCTACCGCTCGCCCATCCCGGACAATCTCCAGTGGCGGGCCTGGGCCGCCAACCCCGAAGGGATAACCGGTGATGCACTGCTCACCTTCGTCAACGACACGCTTTTTCCCACTTTGAAGGAACTGCCGACAGCCGGCAAAGGCCGCCACCGCGTCGTCCGCGACGTCTTCGAAGATGCCTACAACTATATGAAGTCCGGCCAGCTCATGCGTCAGGTACTGAACAAGATCAACGCCATCGACTTCAACAACCTCGTTGAGCGTCAGCACTTCGGAGACATCTACGAGCAGATCCTGAACGACCTTCAGAGCGCCGGCAATGCCGGAGAATACTACACGCCCCGCGCCGTCACCGCCTTCATGGCCGACCGCATCGATCCCAGGCCCGGTGAAATCCTCTTTGACCCGGCCTGCGGCACCGGCGGCTTCCTCACCTGCGCCATTCGCCACATGCGGAAGCACTACGTGAAAAACCCGGAAGATGAGCATAAAATGCAGCAAAGTCTGAGGGCCACGGAGAAAAAGCAGCTTCCCCACATGCTTTGCGTTACCAACCTGCTCCTCCACGGCATAGACGATCCCTCCTTCGTCCGTCACGACAACACCCTGGCCCGGCCGTACATCAGCTACGGCAAGGCTGACCGGGTGGATATCGTCCTCACGAATCCCCCTTTCGGCGGGAAAGAAGAAGACGGTATCGAAGCGAACTTTCCAAAACACTTTCAGACCCGAGAAACGGCAGACCTCTTCCTGGCCCTCATCGTGCGCCTGCTCAAATCTTACGGCCGCGCCGCCGTGGTTCTTCCCGACGGAACCCTCTTCGGTGAAGGCGTCAAGACCCGCCTGAAAGAGCACCTCCTGGAAGAATGCAACCTCCACACGATCATCCGCCTGCCCAACAGCGTCTTCAAACCCTACGCCTCCATCGGCACGAATCTTCTGTTCTTCGAGAAAGGCACACGCACGAGAGAAACCTGGTTTTACGAGCACCGCGTCCCCGAAGGTCAGAAAGCCTACTCCATGACCAAACCGATCCGCCTCGAACACCTTCAACCCTGCATCGACTGGTGGGGCGGGACCAATCGGGATGGACGGGAACAAAGTGAAGTCGCCTGGAAGGTTACCTTCGAGGAGATCAAAGCTCGCAATTACAACCTCGATTTCAAGAACCCCCACACCTTCGAGGAAAATCATGGTGATCCGGCAGAACTCCTGACCAAGCTGGAAGAAAGCGAAGCGGAAGCCGCCAGACTCCGCGATCGGCTGAAAGCCATCCTGGAGGAGGCTCTGCTGTGATGACGCATCAGTGGCTTCTCAAGCATTTCGATCAGATCTGCGAGGCACCGGATGCCATTCCTCGCCTGCGACGGTTTATTCTGGATCTGGCCGTGCGGGGAAAGCTCGTAGAACAGGACCCGAACGATGAACCGGCTTCTGAACTTCTCAGGTGCATTAGAAAAAAGAGGCAAAAGTATGTCGGTCGTCTTAATGATACTGACGAGCCCCAGCGTGATGTTGTTGCATTGGAGCCCCTTTTCGAAATTCCCAGAACATGGGAATGGGTCCAGTCGTTGGACCTAGCTGTTATAGTTTCTGATAGGGGTAAAAAAGTTCAAACCAAGGATGTTTTGGACTCGGGAAAATTTCCGGTTGTTGACCAAGGAAAGGTGCTGATTCGTGGTTATTGCAACGATGTTCAAAAAGTAATACACATCGATGGACCGATCATTGTTTTCGGTGACCACACAAGAGAAATAAAACTAATTGATTTTGATTTCGTTGTAGGAGCAGATGGGGTGAAATTATTGAAGCCCATCGAGATCAGCTCTATTTACTATTTTTTAGCACTTCGATGGTTACCGTTAGATAGTCGAGGTTATGGCCGACATTTCAAACTTCTGAGAGCATCCCGAATTCCGCTTCCCCCCCTCGCAGAACAACATCGGATCGTGGCAAAGGTGGATGAACTGATGACTTTATGTGACGCATTGGAATCACAACTTACCATAACAACCAACATCCGAAGCCGCCTTTTAGAGGCTGCTATTCACGATGCGCTTTCTGCTTGATACAAACATTCTCATCCCCTTGGAGGATTCCTCCCATGTCCTCGAGGATAGTTTAGCCAACTTTGTCAGGTTGGCCCACGCAAACAGCCATCAGTTACTCTATCACCCAGCATCAGAAGATGACTATCGCAGGGATGGTAACGCAGAACGGCAAAAGCAGAATCTAAACAGAATAAAGCAGTTCACAAGGCTTGAAGAACGCCCACAGTGCCCTTGGAATCTATCGGAAACAAAACCGAATGATGCGGTCGACAATGAAATTCTCTATGCTCTTCACTGTGATGCTGTCCATGCACTCGTCACTGAAGATCGCGGCATTCATGACAAAGCTAAAACGCTTGGGCTGGCGAGGCGGGTTTATACAATCCAGACGGCCGAAGACTGGCTGCGCAGACTGCATGAGAAGACACTCGTGCAACTGCCAAACATCCACGATGTCCCCTTGTTCTCCTTGAACCCTTATCTCGAAAGTGAATTTTTCGAGAGTTTACGTGCAGACTATCCCACATTCAACGATTGGTTTAGAGAAAAATCGCGTGAGGGCCGACATGCTTGGATTGTTCGGGAACAATCCGATATCCCTGGCGCTATATGCATTTACACAAGGCAAGACAATGAAACCATAACGGAGAATGGCTTAACATTACATGGCCCAGCGCTCAAACTATGCACATTCAAGGTAGGAACATCACTGAGAGGACGAAAAATCGGAGAGTTGTTTCTCAAAGCAGCTTTCCGGTATGCAACAGTCAATCGTTTGGGGAACATCTTTATCCATGGGAATACGGAACAACACCACTTTCTTTTCCAAATGTTAGAGGATTTCGGTTTTTCTCACGTCGGCAGTCATCCAGGTTCCAGAGGACAGGAATTAGTATATCTTAAAAAACATCCAATCTCTCCACCCTCAGAGATGCTGGAGCCATTCGAATATCACTTAAATTTTTTCCCGCATTTCCGTCATGATCAAACGATCAGTAAGTTCATCATCCCAATCCAACCGGCTTATCACAGAATCCTATTTCCCGATTACAATTCGACAGCCGATCGACAACTTGAACTTGATTTAGATGGGTCTCCAAACAATGTGGGCAACGCAATCAAATTAGCATATCTTTGCCACGCACAAACCAAGCATATGAACCCAGGGGATGTGGTCCTGTTCTATCGCTCCGGAGATGAGCGAGCAATCACTACTCTTGGCGTAGTTGAGAAGTACGACACGATGGAAAAAGCGGAAACCATCGCGAGTCATGTGAAACGGCGTACAGTCTATTCGTTTCATGAGATTGAAAACATGGCCATTAAACCAACCAGAGTGATGCTCTTCCGTCTTATCAAACACTTTGAACACCCTTGTACTCAAAAATGGTTGAAAGCGAGAGGCATCATGAATGGATCTCCTCAAAGTATAACGAAAATTTCTCATGACGCGTTTGAAAGGATACTTGATAGTGAAGGGCAGAGTAGCATTAATTTCCATTAACCCTGAATATGCAATGAAGATCATTTCCGGTGAAAAACGACTGGAATTCAGACGATCTTGGACCACGGCACCTGTTGATATGCTCGCCATCTACGCAACTTCACCGGTAAAACGGATTGTAGCGGTGACGGAAGTCAAGGAGGTTTTTAGCGGATCACGGACATATATCTGGAATTTATCTAGGACCATGGGCGGCGGCATCAGCCGGAGAAAGCTCTTTGGTTACTTGCAAGGAAAGACAAAGGCAACCGCGATCGAATTGGCGGCCATAAAACCCATCAACGGGGGAGTTGATCCCAGAAAGCTCTTTGGAGGGAATTTCCGTCCACCTCAATCATTCCGTTATCTTACAGAAGAAGAGTACCTGAAACTCGATAACCTTATCAATGGTTGATGCAGGAAAAGCATGCAAATCAACAGACCATATGGAGCACAGGAATGACGGAAAAGGAATTGCTGGTCATTCTGGACAACTTGCGGATATTGCCGGGCGAGACGGAATGGGTTGAATTCAAAGAAGCCAGGAACAATTTTCATTTCAATGACCTCGGTCAATATTTTTCCGCCTTGAGCAATGAGGCAAACATCAAGGGCGTTCCTTTCGGCTGGCTGGTTTTCGGAATCGAGGACAAAGCAAAGAAAATCATCGGCTCGAACTATCGCCCAGACAGACGCAGTCTCGATAAGCTGAAGCATGAAATTGCAAGAAAGACCACAGGTGGAATCACCTTCAACGAGATTTTCGAAGTGCAACATCCTGAAGGTCGGGTGGTCCTGTTCCAGATACCCGCGGCTCCGCCGGGGATTCCTGTAGCCTGGGAAGGGCACTATTATGGAAGGGATGGAGAATCCCTCGTTGCCCTGAATTTGCAGGAGATTGAAATCATCCGGCGTCAGGTCGTCCATGAAGACTGGTCATCCGGCATCTGCGAGGAAGCCACCCTCGATGACCTTGATTTAAAGGCCATACAAAAGGCACGCGAGAACTATAAGAAAAAATACCCCGCCCAGGCGGAAGAGGTCGATTCCTGGGATCATGCCACTTTTCTGAACAAAGCCAAGGTTACCATTCAGGGAAAAATTACCCGGACAGCCGTCATCCTGCTTGGGAAAAACGAGTCGGAACATTTCCTGAGTCCATCACTGGCAAAAATTTCCTGGTTCCTCCGGGATGAGAAAAATATTGAAAAGGATTATGAGCATTTCGGACCGCCTTTCCTTCTGAATATCGATGCCGTTTTTAACAAGATCCGTAACCTGAAGTATCGATATCTTTTGGATAACACACTGTTCCCCACGGAAGTCACGAAATATGAGCCCTATGTGATCCGGGAAGCGCTCAATAACTCCATAGCCCATCAAGATTATGAACTGCGGAGCAGGATCAACGTGGTTGAAACGCCCGATGAGTTGCTGTTTACAAATGCCGGGACATTTCTCCCTGGTTCAGTCGAAAGGGTTATCGAACAGGACGCCCCACCAGAATATTATCGGAACGCCTTTCTTGCTAATGCCATGGTCAACATGAACCTAATTGACACCCAAGGGGGTGGCATTAAGAAAATGTACGTGTTTCAGATGAACCGGTATTTTCCTCTGCCGGATTATGATCTGAGTCAGACAGATCGCGTGCGTGTCCGCATCACAGGAAAGATCATCGATGAAAATTATACAAGATTGCTGATCAACAAAACGAATCTTGATATGAAAACGGTGATTATCCTTGACCGGGTTCAGAAACATGAGCAGATATCCAGAGATGACGCAACGAAATTAAAGCGGCAGAGACTTGTGGAAGGCAGATACCCAAACCTTTACATAGCGGCGCCGGTGGCGGCAATCACCGACAGCAAGGCTCAGTACATAAAAAATCGTCCTTTCGACGATTCTCATTATAAGAAGATGATCCTGGACTATATCAAGCAGTTTAAGTATGCCACCCGCAGAGATATCGACAACCTTCTTATGGATAAACTGTCAGATGTCCTCTCTGAAAATCAAAAGAAAAACAAAATCCGGAATCTGATTTCGGCACTTTCACGAAAAGAAAAATCTATTAAAAATACAGGTTCAGATAAAAAACCTCGCTGGGTCTTGGCAGAATTGAGGGATAAGTAATTGTAGCAATAAAAAGAAGTAAATTAGCAGTAAAGCTAGTTGTAATTCGATACAAGCATTCGGATATATTTTATTTTATCGACACAAAGAATAGAGGACTCCAGGACCCTGTACGATTTTGAAACCGGGAAGGAAGAAGCCCGTGAGGCATTGGGCATTACCAGAAAGCACGCTTTCACGAAGACCTGATTCGTGGGAAGACCGGCCCCGAGCTCCCATTATCTCCGGAAGAACAGGCGGCCTCCCCGACCGGATCGGAGAGCCTCCCTACCCCCGAGGTAATGCTTGCAAAAGGCTCCGGGGGCGGATAGACTGCCGGGCAGAATAGAAAAAAGGGTGAAGCGCTTACATGACAGCCCGGGAATTTCTTGAAGAGACGGAAAAGGAAAAACTGGCCCCCTACGCGACACGGAGCGCCGAGAGCGCGGGCCGGACGCTGCACGGCAACGAGCCCGACGATTATCGCACCTGCTTTCAGCGGGACCGGGATCGTATCCTCTACTCCAAGGTCTTCAAGGATCTGCAGCACAAAACCCAGGTCTTCCTGATCAATGAGGGGGATTTCTACCGCACGCGCCTCACCCACACCCTGGAGGTGGCTCAGCATGCCCGGACCTTCGCCCGCGCGCTGCGCCTCAACGAAGACCTCTGCGAAGCCATCGCCTACGCCCATGACCTCGGCCATCCCCCCTTCGGTCATGCCGGCGAGGTGGCCCTGGATGAGCTGCTCAAGGATGACGGGGGGTTTGAACACAACCTCCAGAGCCTCCGGGTCGTGGACCTGCTGGAGAAGCGCTACCAGCATTACGACGGCCTGAATCTCTGCTTCGAGACCCGCGAGGGGATCGCCCGCCACAACACGACCCACGACCTTCCGGACACCCCTGCCGAATTCAGGCAGTTTTCCTGCGCGTCCCTGGAAGCCCAGGTGGTGAACATCGCCGACCCCCTGGCCTACTGCGCCCACGACCTGGAGGACGCCCTCAACGCCGGCTATCTGAGCCTCAAGGATCTGCGCAACATGGACAATCCCCTGGAAAAGCGCGTCTTCGAGCGTTGCAGCGAAAAGTACCCCGATTTTCTCAAAGCCGACACGGTGCTCCAGTCCCGCATCCTCGTCCGGACCCTGATCGAAGAGGCCAACATCGCCGTGATTCGACAAACGGCGGAAAACATTGAGAAACACCAGATCTCTTCGCTGGAGGAAGCCAGGGGGCTGCCCGAAGACATCGTGGAGGCCCCGCCAGGCATCTGGAAAAACTTGGACGCCCTCAAGGCTTACCTTTTCGAGCACGTATACCGGAAACCCCAGGTGTGCATCATGAATGAAAAGGGAAAGCACATCATCCAGCGGATCTTCCATCACCTGGAAAAATGCCCGGAAATGCTGCCCGGGGTGTTCAAGCTCCGGTTCAATCAAGCGCCGGATTCCTCGGGAAAACGCCGGGTGCTGGCGGACTACATCTCCGGCATGACGGACCGCTATGTCATGGACCTGTACATGATGATGTTTGAACCTTACGAAAAGGTCATGTTTGAATTCCGGGAATGATGGCGGGGATGACAGTGAAGAATCTTTTCGAGGGGATTCCGGACTTCCTGGAGGAGGAACGGATCGACGGCCTCTTGGAAACATCGGCCCTCCGGGTGGAGCGGATCGTTTCCCGGGGGCAGGCGTCGCCGCCGGACTTCTGGTACGATCAGGAGGAGCAGGAATGGGTCCTGCTCCTCCGGGGAAATGCGGGGCTGCGCTTTTCCGGGCAGGGCGACGTGACGGTGCTCAAACCGGGCGATTTCCTGCTGATCCCGGCGCACGTCCGCCACCGTGTGGAATGGACCGCTCCGGCTCAGGAGACGGTCTGGCTGGCCGTCTTTTTTCCCGCTAGCTCTCCTGATTGACGGCGGACAGCCGCCAGGCGCCGTTTCCCGTCGGCCTCGTAAATGTCCAGAATTCAACAAATTTTACAGGATCGGTCCTGTTTCCGGAAACCACCGCGCCCGAGGTCTCATCGAGCGTATAATCCAGCAGGTTGGCGTAAAATCGGACCGTGATGAAGTCCTGCCCGCCCTCCTGCCAGGCTTCGGAAATTTCCACGGAGCGCACGGCGATGTTGTCCAGCTTGTTGATCCTCTTTTTCGCTTTCAGCTCTTCGGCATCCTGCTGGATGGTGCTGTAGACCTCTTCGGTCATCAGGTTCCGGACGCCCGACAGGTCCCGGCCGGCCCAGGCGCCCTGAATCTGGAAGAAGTTGTCCAGGGCGGCATCCTTGAAGCGCCGTTCATCAAACTGGTAGTCCGCCTTCCGGATCGCAGTCAGCCCGTCCCCCGCTTCATCGGCTGGTGCAGGAGGGATGTCCCGGATCGGCGGCGCGTAGGAGCCGGGGGTGAAGGCATCCCGGGCGTTCGTTCCGCTGTAGGACAGAGGGGCATTCATGGCGGTCGCCATCGCCGCCTGCCGCTTCCTTTTGATAAACCAGTAAATCCCGTACAGAATCGCCCCGAGCAGCAGGATGTCCATCAGTCCGATGCCACCACCGACACCGCCCATGCCGCCGCCGAACCCCAGGCTGCGGAAGAGAAACGCGCCCGCCATGCCGCCCAGAACCCCTCCGGCCAGGCTTCTCAGGAAACCGCCCCCGGGTGCGGACTGCGGGGCCGCATAAGGCGAAGGCCGGGAGGATGACGAGTTGTAAGCGCCTTGATTCGAGTAGGAGCGGGAAGGGGAACTGGGAGAACTGCTGAAAGATCGGGAGCCTCGGCTTCCAAAGGATTTACCGCCGCCGAACCTCGCCTCGGCGTCCGAAGCAATGACATAGAACAGTGCAAAGAACGCGGCAAAAAAGATCAACCCCATTTTTCCCTTACGGCAAGTGTTCATGTGACCCCTCCTTACTTCTTGTCCATCCGGAATATTTTCCCTGTGCAACTGCATATTATGTCTTGCGGAAACTTGTCAACAGCTTTCCTGCCCGACGACCTAAGATAATGAAATTGATTACGATATTCCATTTCACCAAAGAGAAGTCGGCGTGGATGGTGTTTTTCCCTTCCGGCGCCGATGATCTGACCCGTAAGGAATTTTTGTTCTTTTGTTCCCGGCGAACCCCTCCGGCCCTCTTTCCCGGAAGGAATATAAAAGCTCATTCCATAACAAATCGTTATTTGACTTCTAGGTGCAGGCCCCTATATTAACTGACAAAATACGCATTTAACCCCCGGGAAGGACGCAAAGGGACCCATGCCAAGCGGGAAAACCATCTATCTCGACAACGCCGCCACCTCCTGGCCCAAACCGGAGGAAACCCTCCGGGCCATGGAGAATTTTTTCCGCCATGTCGGCGGCAATCCGGGACGATCGGGACACCGGCTTTCCCTGGAGGCGGCGCGGATCGTCCTGGAGGCGCGGGAGGCCGTCGCCGAGCTCTTCGGGATCAGAAACTCCCTGCAGGTGGTCTTCACGAAGAATGCCACGGAAGGGCTGAATCTGGCCATCCGGGGGCTCCTCAAGCCCGGCGATCATGTCATCACCTCCAGCATGGAGCACAATTCGGTCATGCGGCCGCTCCGCACCCTGGAAAGGGAGGGAGTGGAACTGACCGTCATCCCCTGTTCGCCGACGGGCGAGCTGGATCCGGCGGACCTTGTCCCGGCCTTTCGCGTTAATACCCGCGCCCTTTATCTGACCTCCGCCTCCAATATAACGGGAACGCTCATGCCCCTGGCCGAGGCGGGCAGGATCGCCCACGACCACGGCGTGATCTTCTGCGTCGATGCCGCCCAGGGGGCAGGCTCCGTCCCGCTCGCGGTGGAAGAGCTGGGCATCGACCTGCTGGCTTTTACCGGGCACAAAGCCCTTTACGGACCTCAGGGAACGGGCGGCCTTTATCTCCGCAAAGGCCTGGAGAGGGAGATCCGTCCGCTGATGGACGGCGGGACGGGCAGCCATTCCGAGTTCGAAGAGCAGCCCGACTTCCTTCCCGATAAATTTGAATCGGGGACGCCCAATACCGTTGGACTGGCCGGACTGGGGGCGGGGGTGCGCTTTGTGCTGGAGCGCGGGGTGGACCGGATTCGGAGGGAGGAAGCCCTCCTTACGGGACTCCTGCTGGACGGGCTGAAGGCCATTCCCGGCGTCATCCTTTACGGCCCGGAAGCTCTCTCGCAGAGGATTGCCGTCGTCTCCTTCGCCGTCCAGGGGCTCTCGCCGGCCGAAATCGCCCTGGATTTAGACGAGGAAGAGGAGATCATGTGCCGCCCCGGGCTGCACTGTGCCCCTTCAGCTCATCGGACCATCGGGACTTTTCCCGTGGGGACGACCCGGTTCAGTCTCGGGGCCTTCAACACGGCCGAAGAGGTTCACGCCGCCGTTGAAGCCGTCGCCCGCCTGGCGGCCAAAGCCCGTAAGGCCTCACCGGGCCGATAATTTCGGACCTCAACAACCAAACCGATCGGCGGATCCGTTGCCATCCCCCGACCGCCATTATTCAAATAAGAAAAGGAAACCAAAGATATGAAGGAAACCATCGACGCCCGGGGGCTGGCCTGCCCGCAACCGGTCATTCTCGCCAAGCAGGCTCTGGAAAAAACGGACGAGTTAGCCGTGCGGGTGGACAACATCGCCGCCGTGGAAAACGTGAAGCGCCTGGCCAAATCTCAGGGTTGCCAGGTGACCGTAGAAGATGAGCAGGACAAGACCTGGACGCTCCACCTGCTCCGAGAACAGGGCGCCGCGGTTGCTGAACCCCCGGAAATCGTCTGCGACGTGGAGGAAAAAGTGGTGGGGAAGCCATCTGTTGCCGGCCCCACGGTTGTTCTCATCACCTCCGACTGCATGGGGCAGGGCGACGAGGAGCTGGGACGCCTGCTCATGAGAGGGTTTTTCCATACCCTGCCCGAGCTCGACCGGCTGCCGGACCGGATCATCTTCTATAATAACGGAGTGAAACTGGCGGTGAAGGGTTCGGACGTCCTGGAGGATGTCACGCAACTGGCCCAGGCCGGGGTCGACGTTCTGGTCTGCGGCACCTGCCTGAATTTCTTCAATCTGACCGAGCAGCTCGCCGTGGGGGTGATTTCCAACATGTACGATATC
>CAZKRB010000045.1:17502-25925 GCA_964555065.1 uncultured Syntrophus sp. | reverse complement strand
CCAAATTTAGCACATGACGTGTAATTGTAATAGTAATTATTTTACGATCCCTTAAGCGAAAGATGGCCCAGTGAAGATGAACAGGTGGGACCGCGTTTCCAGGGGCGGCAAATGGCCGGCATCGCAGAGAAACTTTCCCGCTGAAAAAGTGGAGAGGGCAGGAAAACAAGGCATCCCTCAGAAAGAGTCGGGAGGGGCGCCTTGAGGTTCCTCCCCTTCCTCCTGCCGGTTGAATTCCTGAAAATCAGGATTGGCAATCTTTGTGCCGAAGATCGGAAACCGTGAGCAAGCCCTTGACTTTCGCTAGGTCCTTCCCTATACTCCCCTCCCAATAAAACAAATCGGAATGGAAACAATGCATGGAAATTATTATCAATTTTATTGATTTTTTTGTTCATCTCGACAAATATCTGTATCTCCTGATTTCAAACTTCGGGGGCTGGACTTATCTCATCATCTTCCTGATTATCTTCTGCGAAACGGGGTTGGTTGTGACCCCGTTCTTGCCCGGGGATTCCCTCCTGTTCGGATTGGGGGCCTTTGCCGCCTTGGGCGCCCTGGAGCTGGAACTGCTTTTGCTGGCCATTCCCGTGGCCGCGGTGATCGGGGATAATGTGAACTACACCCTGGGTAAATTTGTCGGCCCCCGGATCTTTCATCAGGAGAAATCCCGTTTTTTCAACCGGGAACACCTTGACCGGACCCACCGGTTTTACGAGCGGTACGGAGGAAAAACCGTCATTTTGGCGCGGTTCGTTCCGATCGTGCGGACCTTTTCCCCCTTTGTGGCCGGGATCGGCAGAATGGCTTATGTCCGCTTCCTTGTCTACAGCATCGCCGGCGGTATTTTCTGGGCGGCCTCTTTTCTCCTGGCCGGCTATTACTTCGGAAACCTGCCGCTGGTAAAAGAGAATTTCACCCTGGTGATCCTGGGAATCATCGTCCTTTCCATACTGCCCGGCGTCGTCGAATATGTCCGCCAGCGCGGCAAATGAGCACGGAGAAGAGGTCATCAAAGCAAACATGAAGCGAATCGGAATCAGTCTTTTGGGATTGCTCCTGCTGTTTTGTTTCGCAGCGGAGGCTTTTGCCGGCGGTAAAACGATTGTAAAAATCGGCGAGGATGTCCTCATTCCGGAAGGGCAGCAGGTGCGCAACGTGATAACCTTCGGCCATCAGATCACCGTATCCGGATCGGTTCAATCTTATGTGGTTTCCATCGGGGGACCCGTCGTACTGACCCGGACAGCCGTGGTCGGGGGAGATGTCGTCTGCCTGGGGGGCGTCCTGGTGCTGGGCAAGGGAGCGCAGGTTCGCGGCACCCTGACGGAAATCAATTCCTCCAATCTATCCGAGGCGATTTCCGATGTTCTGAATGACAACTGGGAGGGATGGTCCTGGGTCTTCACGATTATTTCCATCCTGTTTTTTGTCGGTTTCCTGATCCTGTCCCTGCTGATTGTCACCCTCCTGCCCAAGCCGGTCGCTCGGATCATGGAGGCCATTGAGCAGCACACGATTCAGGTGGGGCTCTGGGGCATCCTCGTTCTTATCCTGGTCGTGCCGCTGGCGGTGTTGCTGACCGTTTCCGTTGTGGGCATCGTCCTGGTTCCCCTGGAAATAACGCTGGTCGCCTGCGCGGCTCTCCTGGGGTTGGTCGGCGTTGCCCGGTTGATCGGCATAAATTTCCTGGGTCTCTTCAAGAAAAACAATTCGCGGGCGCTCCAGGAAACCTTCTGGGGACTGCTCCTTCTGTGGATCGTCGGCTGGATCCCCTTCCTGGGCTGGATGATCAAGATTCTGGCCCTCGTCATCGGCATCGGAGGCGTTTTCGCCACCCGTTTCGGAACCCACCGGCTTCCACAGGCTGAAGCGCCGCCGGCTCAATCACCACCGGCTGACGCATCGCCGGCAGGAGCGCCGCCGGCCGGCCGGCGGCTTGACTGAAGACCGCGAACACATCCAAAACGGCCGATCACATTGGCGGGAAAGCCGTTCATTGAGCAACCAGCGGCTTTCTGCGGAGAGAGAAGACCGCTTACAAGTCCCTGTGGTTTCAATTTTTTCTTCCATCAAGACTTTGGGCCGCAAGCGACCGGGGCAATTCCAGATATCACCGAAAAGAAAATCTTGTGCCTCTTCGTAAATCCCCGTGAGGCAGTCAGCGGGTAATGCGGGGGTATGAGGCAGGCTGCTGAGGCGGCAGACGCGGCCTGGCGATCGGTCAAACCCGTTCGTGCGGTGCAATCGGGACCAGGAGCGTCCTCCGCCGAAGCCGTTTCTCCTCTCCCTTCCGAGTCCGGGGATTCTCAGCATCGGTTTGGACCGTCGATAATGGACGGAAAAGGGCTTCGATAACCGGCGCCCAAGGGCCCTGCTTTTACTCTTTTGCTTTATTTCCGCCTTTGTTCAGCTCCGACCGGCACCACTGTTCATATTTTTCAGCTGCTTGCAGGTAGCGCTCCACGTCGACCGGAGGGGTGTTGAGGGTCTGCAGAAGGTTCACGGGGACGCTTCCCGCTTTCCCCACGATCTCCCCCGCTTCCTCCAGCAGGGAAAGGTGCCGCTCCAGCAGTTCCGGCTCCATCTGGAGGGCGATCGATCCGGGGATGCAGATTTCACCTACGGCCCTGGAACTGAAGTTGGCCGCTTCCGCCCGGAAGGTGGCAATCAGGGGGGCGAAGATCTCCGGCTCCGGAAAGGCGGCGGTGGACAGCAGGAGGAAATTCGCCGGCATGCGCCAGGTGAAGGGATGGCGCACCCGCCCCGCGGCGTCTCTGATGAAGAAGGGCTGCAGGCAGGCGAGGCACCGGTCCATCACCGTCTTGAGCTGGGCGGACATCGTGTCCACGTAGAGGGGCGTTGCCATGACCAGCAGGTCTGAAATCTGGAGGGCTTCGTAAATCGGCTCCATGTCGTCCCGGATAGCGCACCGGCCGGGCGTCTTGTGCATGCAGGTCAGGCAGCCCGTGCAGGGGGAGATCGACCGCCTGGAAATTTCAAAGGTCTGCACCGTCGCCTCCGCTTTTGCCAGCCCTGCGGTGAGTGCCTTCAGCAGCTTCCCGGTGACGCCCTTCCCGCCCCTTGCGCTTCCATTTAAGATGACGACCTTCATTGTTCCCTCCCTGAAGGATCTTCCGGTTCCAGGCCGGAGACGATATCCACGCGGCAATGCGGAGATGATCCCGGCGTGCAAAAACGGCCGTCGAGATGGCGAAAACGAGGCTAGCGCATGGTGGGCTTGGATCGGGAAGAGGAATGGGCTATTCCCCGCTCGGTTCCTTCTCCTCTGCTAGACGGGAAAGAGCCTGATCACATTCCGCTTTCAGATAATCCGGCAGCGGCTCGTTTACAGCGCAGCGGAGCAGCTCCCCGGCCCAGGGCGTGCCGATGTCCGCCAGGCAGCGGATTGCCAGCGCCGCCTTGTGCGTGGAAGGCGGGTAGGCCGGAACCACGCGCTTTTCCTCGGGATAGAAGAAGTGGATGTACCCCCGGCGCACGGGCTTGCCGTATACATTGATGGTGACGCTGTATCCCTTGTCCCTGTTGCCGAGGCGGTGGATGCCCTCATCCAGGGGAAGAACGGCCGTGGTTTCGCCGGGGTTCATCAGGAGCGGCTTGCGGGGCCGAAGATCGGCGAAGCCTTCGCGGCTGCCGTCGTCCAGGCGCTGGTACTTGATTTCATCCATCGACCCGAAGAGGCAGCCCACCACGCCCCAGGAGCCGTGATCGTGAATGATGTCCACCATTCCCGGCTCCCAGAAGTAGGCGAGGACGACAAAGGACGGATCGGCGCTGCGATAGAGAGTGATCTCATTGGGCCAAATGGCGGGTTTCTGGTCGGCCCGCCAGGACGGGTTGAGGATGAGGCGGGCTACCTGCTTCTGAAACCAGGCCCCCGAGGACGTCAGGTGCGAAATCAGGGCGCGCCCCCGCCGGATCTGCTCCGGAAGGGGGTGTCCTTCCCGCAGCAGCGCCGCAAAAGACTCCGTAAATCCCTTCAGGTCCAGGAGGTCTCCCGGGTTTTTCATTCCTTTGCCCTCCCCGATTCGCCTTGATCTTTCCTGGTGGGATCACCGGGAAGGCTGCCCCACTTGCGGATGTGGGTCCAGGAAGCGTAGTCGGGGTCGTCGGGATTGGTGGCCAGCGCTTCCGCCTCCCGCAGGTATTTTTTCATGACGCCCTTTTCGCCGTAGAGCGTGCGGTCTTTTCCGACCGGGCAGACCTTCGTGCAGATGCCGCAGGGATAGGACCGGCGCCGGACCAGGTCCTCATGCATTTTCAGGCAGGCGGCCTTATCGTAATCCCCGATTACCTGATCCTGCCGCATGGCCAGGGCCTGTTTCGGGCAGCATCGGGCGCAGGCGCCGCACTTGATGCAGAGCTCTTTCGTCCGCATCGGATCGCCGGGCAGGGTGGCAGCGGTAAAGACCGAGACGAATCGCACCCGTGGACCGAATTCCTCCGTCAGCAGGCAGTGGCTGACGCCGATGGTTCCCAGCCCCGCGTACTTCGCCGCCATGACGTGGCTGAAAGCGGCGAAAGGGGCATCGCGAAAGGCCTTCAAACTGGAATACGTGTCGCGGCCGAAAAAGGCCGAGGCGTAACCCCTCCCGTTGAGGAAACAGGCCACCTCGTAGGCCAGGGTATCGAGTTTCCCGTTCACGACGGAGTACATCTCCTTGTGGAGCACCGACGGGGTGGTTTCCACAATCGGCAGCAGCATGGGAATCCCCATCACGATCACCGTCCGGGAAAAGGGCCAGAGCGTGCGGGGACGGAACTCGGGCGGCACCTCGGCGGCCTCGTCCCAGCGCTCCACGGGGGCGAACCCTACGAGCTCCACCCCCCGTTCCCGGCAGAAACGGATCACTTCCTCCTTGAGGCTATTACTGTCCTGGTCCATTGCGATTCCTTTCTCCTGCTCTGTCTGGAAACTCTACAACGAAAATATAGACATAAGCGGCTGGAAAGGCAAGTCAACAAACCGGATTCCGCCGGTGAAGTTCGACCCTTTCCCGGAGCGGCGGCGGAATCGCTTCCCGGCTCAGAAATTCAAGTGCGTGAGGCAGCGCATGGTCAGGGACATCAGGTGAGGCAGGGTCACCGTGCGGGAGGTGGCGTCCAGGAGATGGCGGAGACCCTTGGGGATGTGGACGCGAAAGTCGGCCCGACCGTTGCGGTGGCCCAGAAAGCCGTAAGCGCCCAGGGCCTGCATGAGGCGTTGGGCTGAACCTTCATAAAAGAGGGCGACAAAATCCGTCCAGGCCAGCTCCCGAGGGGAAAGAATGTAGTAGAATTCGAGCAGCTCCATCCGCTGCTCCGGCGTCAGGGACACATAGGGATCGTAGAGGAGGGAACCCAGGTCGTAAAAGGGGGAGCCGGTCCGCATCCCCTGAAAATCGATCAGGACGGGCGCGGCTTCGTGGATCATGATATTCTGCGACTGCAGATCCCGGTGGATCAGGCCGTTTCCGGATTTCAGCAGCCGGTCCGCAAGCCCGGCCAGCTCCTCCTCCAGGGCCGCTTCCTCGGCGGGCGAGAGCGACAGCCCGCAGACGGCTTCCACGAACTCTTTCCGGAAATACGCGTGCTCCCACCGGTACAGCGCCATATCGTACCCCGGCATCAGCTCGGGGAGCGGAACCCCCTTGTCATCCTGGAGAAAGCGATGCAGCTTATGGACATGCATGAGCGTCCGCACATAAAACCCGCGGCGGGTCATCCAGTTTTCATGGCGGTAACTCCACAGGTCTTCATCTCCCAGGTCTTCCATGACCAGGAGGCAGGCTGCCGGATCGTGGCCCAGGCCGGTGGGCGCAGCCACCCTCAGCTCTTCCAGAAAGTCGGCGATGCCCGCATAAAGCGTGTTTTCCCTGTTGTCCGGATTGTAATGCATGACAATGACCGAATAAAACCCGCCGATATCCATGGGGGTGCTTCCGAGATCGCTGACGATATGGCAGGTCAAGCGGTAAAAGGTCCGGTCCGAACCGCCCTTGGTGAGCGGGGTGAGCTGCATCTGCGTCTCCGGGGGAAGGGCGAGCGTCCGGGAGGCGTAGTCCCTGATTCGCTGGAAAAGGTCGGGGTTGTTTGTTTCCGGGGTATTCATGGGGTACTCCTTAGGGTGTTTGTCTTTTGCGGCGTACGGCTATTGAGCTGAGTTTCAGGGCCGGTTCCCGGATTTCCCCGGGCTGCCCGTTCCCGTCGCCTCGGCCGGCGTTTTCTGATCTGAACGGTTGATCTCTTCGTAGGCCGTAAGCGAGCCTATATCATGCCAGCTGCCTTCGTCAAGGACCACACTGCCTACCGAGCCCGGCTGTTCCCGCAGCATGTCGACCAGAACCGGCACGACGGACAGCGGCTCGCCGGGCTTCAAGCGCCGGAGAAAGGCCTTTTCCACCAGGTAAATTCCCGTGAAGAGGCCGCGGCGGACTCCTGGATTTCCAAGGGAAAAACGCAGGTCGCAGATCTCACCCCGGTCGTCGAGGCACACATTGGCCGGCTCTCCCGAACTGCGCAGGGCCAGAGTGACCTCCCGCCCTTGGGCCCGGTGGGCCTCAATCAGCCGCTCCAAGGGGAAATCCGTCAGGATGTCGCCGTTATACACCAGCACCCGGTCGTCCTCAACGAGGAGGTCTTCGATATTCTTCAGTCCGCCGCCCGTATCGAGGAGGAGGGGCTCGAAGCGGAAGGCGATGGGGATGCCCCGCCATTGCCCGCCGGGAAAGGCCTCGGCGTAGCGCTCCGCGCGGTGATGGGTGTTGATGATGAAGCGCTGGATGCCGACGGCGCGGAGGTGATCGAGGGCGTACGTGATCAGCGGCCGGCCCCGGACGGGAAGCAGGGGTTTCGGGCAGGTCTCCGTCAGGGGGCGCAGACGCGTTCCCAGTCCCGCGCCCAGGACGAAAGCGGTTTTAACAAAAGGGGAGTTGGAAGACATCGCTTTTATTCCCAGACTTTCTTTTCTTTGGTCGCCTTTTGATTCCATCGTTGCCTTTCGCTTCCCTGCAAAAACGGATTGCGCCGACTTCGTCCGCGGTTCCTTTCCCGTACCGATCTGTATGCCCGATCTCTTTGCCTTGTGGCCTTGTTATCCATCCCCTTGACGATAGAAGGGAAATTATTCTTTGCCCGAAGGTGCCGGAACCTTCCGCCCGTATGCCGGGTCGATCTTCACCAGGGCCGCGACGAGAAAGCCGGGGATCGTCGAAAGGGCGATCCAGAGGAAAAAGTGGGGATAGCCGAGCTGCTCCTGCAGCCAGCCACTCGTCATGCCGGGGATCATCATCCCCAGGGCCATGATCCCCGTGCCGAGGGCGTAGTGCACCGTCTTGTAGGGGCCTTCGGCGACCATGATCATGAAGAGCGAGTAGGCCGTGAAGCCGAAGCCGTAGCCGAACTGCTCCACGGCGACGGAGGCGTTGATGAGCAGCAGACTCTCCGGCTGCACCTGGGAGAGATAGACGAAGACCAGAACCGGCAGGTGCATGATGATCACCATGGGCCACAGCCAGAATTTCAGCCCCTGGCGGGAGATGGCGTAACCACCCAGAAGCCCCCCCAGCATCAGGGCGATGGCGCCCACGGTTCCGTAGACGACCCCGACCTCGCCCGTCGTCAATCCCAGGCCACCCCGCGTCCGGGGGTCAAGGAGGAAGGGGGCGACCATCTTGACCAGCTGGGCCTCGGCGAAGCGGTAAAAGAGGAAAAAGGCGATGATGACGACGATCTCCTTCTGGCGGAAAAAGAGGGCGAAAATGTTCCAGATCTCCGCCGTCAGGCGCGGCGATGCCGAGGTGCGGGGGGCGGGGGCGTCCGTGGCGGGAAAGGGAAGGATAAAGGCGTGGTAGAGGCCGAAGGCCAGAAAGATGGCGGCGCCCAGGAAGAAGGCGACCGACCAGGCCGTCGCCACGCTCAAGCCTGTGGATTGCAGGTGTCCGGCGAAGACGACGAGGATGCCCTTGGCGGCGATGACGGCGATGCGGTAAAAGATCGTGCGTACGCCCACAAAGGCGGCCTGCTGGTAAGGCTCCAGTCCGAGCATGTAGAAGCCGTCCGCGGCGATGTCGTGGGTGGCCGAACTGAAGGCCATGATCCAGAAGAGGGCCAGGGAATAGCGGAAGAAGGCGGAAGCCGGTATCGTCAGGGCGATGCAGGCCAGCGACGCACCCACGAGAAGCTGCATGAGCACGATCCAGAGCCGCTTGGTCCGGATCATGTCCACCAGGGGGCTCCACAGGGGCTTGATGACCCAGGGCAGATAGAGCCAGCTCGTGTAGAGGGCGATGTCCGTGTTGGAGATTCCGAGGTTCTTGTAGAGGATCACCGAAACCGTGGTGGCCAGGATGTAGGGGATTCCTTCCGCCATGTAGAGCGTCGGCACCCAGGCCCAGGGATTGCGGCGGGCGGGTCTGGCGTTA
>CAZKRB010000045.1:0-17492 GCA_964555065.1 uncultured Syntrophus sp. | reverse complement strand
CTCATGGTCGGCGATCCTCGTTCATGGGCGGGAGGCCTTTCAAAATCCGTACAGCTTCCTCAGGGATGCGCCCCGGTAGTAGTGCTTGAGGATGTCCTCCGCCGCGAATCCCTGCGACGCCATGACCGCCGCTCCGATCTGGCAGAGGCCGACGCCGTGCCCCCACCCGCCGCCGTGAAGGACAAACCGGGAGGGATGGCCGGATTCGTCCCGCCGGGCTTCCACCACGAAGGCGCTGCTGTAGAGGTGGCTCCGGGAAAGCCAGCGGCGGATTTCCAGCTCCTTGCCGACGACCATGCTTGTCTTCGTCCCCACGATCTTCAGGCGGATGATCCTTCCCGACGGCCCCCGCTCCAGGGGAATGAGGTCCTCGATCCGGCCGAAGTCGATCCCGGATTTCTCCCTCACGATTTCCCCCAGCTCTTCCGGGTCGTAGGCGACCTCCCAGCGGAAGAAGTCCTTCGTTTCCCGGTCGAAGGAGGGCAGGATCTCCGCGAGGAGCTTCTCGTCCCCGGTGTTGCAGTAAGCCTCGGGGCTGGAGAGGAGCCAGCGCTCAGCGGCCGCTTCCCCGGTAACGGGGGGATGATCGACGGCGGCATCGGCGATGCTGGAAAGGTAGGGGATGGGGATCTCTTCCCACGTGTTTTCAAAGGCTTCCGTCCGCCCGCCGCAGCATTTGAAAAAGCGGGCGTCGCAGACGGCCTCTCCATAAACCAGGAACACCCCCCGCGTGGCGTGGACGGCGGTCGAGGTGCGCTCCGGGAGGGTGCGGGTCAGACCCTGATACCGCTGGCAGTGGTCGTCGGCGCAGACATCGAACAGCCGGTGCTCCTCCCGCCCGTACCAAATGATGTGCTCGCTTCCGGACAGGGCCGGGGAGGGGGCGAAAGGCGTGGAGGGCAGAGGCCGCCGCTCCAGCATGGCGACAAGCCAGCTCCGGGAGATGATCGCGTGGGCCTCCAGGAGGGCCATGGGCGCCGTGGCGCTCATTTCGGAGGAGATGACGCTGGTCAGGTAATCCTCCAGGGCGATATCGTCGATCACGGTCAGCGTGCCGTCGCCGGTGGCCAGGAGACGGAGATTGCCGGCAAAGGTCTGGGCTTCCTGCCGCTCCCAGTGAAAGGCGACGCCGATGGTGACGTCCTCGAGCGAGAAGGTGGCCTGATCCTCGGCGAGCAGGCTCAGGGAAGACCGGGCGACAATGCCTCCGCCCCTGGAGGCGTTGAAGAGGATCTCGCCTCCCAGGCTGTGGATTTTGAAATTTCCGGAAAAATGCTGACCGGGATACTGCGGACTGCGGAAGCTCCCGTTCAGACAGCCGGAGATCTCCGTTTTCCCTTCCATAATGCCGACCCGAAGGCGGGGTTCATTCTTGATCATGGGATTCCGACCTGAAAGGTGACTTGAAGGACCTGATTCGTTGACTGTTCAGTGGATATCAGAAAGCCGGAGGTTATGCAACGAGTTGTCTTTGAAAGATCCATCTTTAAGGTGAGGCTTCGTTAAAACGGAAATGTCCATATCTTCCTTTGTGAAGAGAAGCCGGATCCATTAGAATGAAAAAAGGATTCTGTTGTGGATGGACAGCGGAAGGAGGCTGAGGGATGGAAAAGGGACATGACGGGAGAAAAGGTCTGGGGTGGACGGACATCATAGCGGGAGTCATCTTGCTGCTGGGTCTGTTAAGGGTCTTCAAAGTTGATGATTTCGCGTCGAGATTGGATAACACGACCCTGCTGTACCTATGCGCATCCGGGGCCGTATTCCTGTTGAAAAACGCGAAATCATTCAAATTCGGGGACCTCCAGATAGAGTTGGAACAAATCCGGGTGGATCTCAGAGAAGCCAGGGAGGAGGTCAAAGAAGCCAAGCTGCTGGCCGGAATCGCGGAAGACGCTTCCAAGGTAGGCATCTTTGTTCCGGAGCATGCCAAGGTTTCCAGGGAACTCTTTGCGGTCTCAAAGGATATTGTGCCTGGAGAGTATTCCGATGATCCTTGGAAAGGCGTGTTCGGAGGAAAGAGCATCTCACGGGACCCGGGAAGGGAATTGACGGCAAGTGTATACCCCTTTAAGGACAGCCCCGGTTGGTATTCCGTTGAACTCATTGCCGCGTCGCTGCCGGGCTCCGTGCCGCTGGAAGGGGATGTCCAGTTCTTTTTGCACAGTACGTTCCCCAATAACAAGCCGATTGTTCAGGCGGTAAAGGGAAGCGCAACGCTGAGGCTTAAAGCCTGGGGAGCTTTCACCGTGGGTGTTCTATCCGACAACGGGAATACGAAACTGGAATTGGATCTGGCTGAACTGCCGACGGCGCCCATGGAATTCAGGAGCAGGTAGGCCAGGCGACACAGGGGATGGGCGAAAGGGAAAAATAGCCGTCCCCTGGGGAGGACTCCCAGGTACAAAACAACGGACATGAAACAGAACCCGAAGCAATTTCGTGTTGCACCCCGGCCGCTCGGATGGAGGGATGGATGTGGCTGATTGAAACTTTAACTTTCAATTTGACAAGACTTAGAATTTTCTTTATGGATTTAGCATGATAAAAAGAGCACTAACGGACAAGATTCTTGCTCTCGCCCGGCAATTTCCTGTTGTCTCGATCACCGGTCCCCGGCAAGCGGGGAAAACGACCCTCGCCAGGATGGCCTTTCCCGGCTATGATTATGTCAGCCTGGAAGAACCGGATGAACGGGATTTCGCCACGGCCGATCCGAAAGGATTCCTCAAACGTTTTGGGGACGGGGTCATCCTGGATGAAATCCAGCGCGCACCGATGCTCCTTTCCTACATCCAGGGCATTGTGGATCGAGAGGATTTTCCCGGACATTTCATCCTTACCGGATCGCAGCAATTGCCGCTCATGGACCGGGTCAGCCAGACCCTGGCCGGTCGTACGGCCATTGTCAACCTCCTGCCCTTCAGCCTCGACGAGTTGTTGAGCCGGCCTTCCGGCGATCCCCTGAGCATGGACCGTCTGACGGAAATCCGGGAGAAACCGCCTTTTGAACTGGAGACGATCCTTCATACGGGGTTATATCCTCGCATTCACGACAAGGGGCTTGTCGCCCAGGATTGGCTTTCTGCTTATTATCAGACCTATGTGGAAAGAGATGTCCGGGATATTTCCAATATCGGCAATCTGGATGCCTTTCAGAGGTTTGTCCGGCTCTGTGCCGGGCGATCGGGGCAATTGCTCAACCTCTCTTCTCTGGCCGTCGACTGCGGAATTTCCCATACGACGGCGCGGCAATGGATTTCCATCCTCCAGGCCGGGTTTATTCTTCATCTCCTCCCGCCCCATCATGCCAACTTCTCCAAGCGCTTGATCAAGAGTCCGAAATTGTATTTTCTTGACACGGGGCTCCTCTGTTTCCTGCTGAGAATCAGGGAGCCATCCGACCTTGTGACCCATGCCATGAGAGGACCCATTTTCGAGACCTTTGTCTTTTCCGAACTGTTCAAGTCTTTTGCCCATCGGGGAGAGGCACCGCCGCTCTTCTTCTGGCGGGATCGTACGGGGCATGAAGTCGATATTGTCATTGATGCAGGCCGGAAGCTGATTCCCCTGGAGATCAAATCAGGCCAGACTGTGGTCGCGTCGTTTTTCGACGGGCTTCGTTACTTCTGTGCCCTCGGCCCGCCCGCTTCCAAAACCGGCGTTCTTGTCCACGGCGGCGAGGTCACTTATGAGCGGCAGAATTTCATCGTTCGCCCCTGGTTCCTGTGATAGGTTAGCCGCCGTGGATGAGTTATTTCCTTTTTAAGGAGAAAACAATGAACAAGACAACGGATGTTGAAGAAGTGAAACCCACCAGGCAGCGGGTCGTTCTGGTTCTCATCCTATTGCTGACCTTGCTGATTGCTTATCTGGACCGGGTCAATGTGTCCGTCCTGGTGGCGGACAATGCCTTTCTTTCCGACATGGGCATCAGGGGGCAGCCCGTGCAGATGGGCCTGCTCATGACTCTGTTCCTGATCGCCTACGGCTTTTCCAATGTTCTGCTGAGTCCCCTGGGAGACGTTCTCGGGCCGCGGAAAGCGATGTGTCTGTCCATTTTGCTGTGGGGATTGTCCCTGCTCCTCGGCGGAATCGCGGCATCCTTTGCGGTCATGCTGGCCTCGAGAGTCATCCTGGGACTGGGCGAAGGAATGCACTGGCCGATGCAGAGCAAATACGTGAAAAACTGGTTCCCGCCGAACGAACGCGGGAAAGCCAACGCCGTCTGGCTGGTCGGATTGATGATTGGTCCCGCCTTCGCGATGCCCTTTTTCACTTGGGCGATCCAGGGTTTCGGCTGGCGGGCGACCTTTTTCATGCTCGTCGTGATTGGCTTGATTCCCCTGTCGCTCTTGTGGTTCCGGACCACCGATCATCCCCATGAGCACAAGGGGGTCAATGAGGCGGAGCGGGCACTCATCGAGGACGGGCAGAAAATGGAGAAAGAACTCGAAGCCCGGGCAGAGAAGAGTACGGTATGGGAAAATATCACGGTCTTCATCTTCAACTATCGTTTCTGGCTGCTGACCATTTTTTATCTGTGTTTTGCCTCGATCTTCTGGGGGATGCTGGCCTGGCTGCCCTCCTATCTCAAAGTGGCGCGCGGGTTCTCCTGGAAAGCGATGGGTGCCTGGGCTGCGGTCCCTTACCTGCTGGGGGCGGTCAGTGTCCTGTTTTTCGGCTACCTTTCCGACAGAGTCGGACGCCGGGCGCCTTTTGCGGCCCTTTCCATGATCGGCGCTTCCGCCGGCATCTATTTCGGCGCTCATGCTCCGGACAATACAACCGCTGCCATCCTGCTGTCCCTGGGCATTGCTTCCATCGGCATCGGTCTGCCCTCCACGTGGTCGCTGCTGCAGCAGATCGTCCCGAGCAAGGCGATCGGAGCGGGCGCCGGGATGATGAACGGGATCTCCAACGGCGGGTCCGCCTTTGCGCCGGTGCTGATCGGGTTTTTTATCAGTGTGACGGGAAACTACATGGGAGGGCTGATGTTCCTGGTCGGGGTCGGGGCGCTGGGCGCTGTCTGCATGCTCATCCTATCGGCCCAAAAATATTGAGGAAGCCGGGTGCCGAGCATCCGTTTCGCAACCGCGGAGCACAAAGGCAAAGGGTTCTCTGTGGCGCCACCTTTGCCGCACCGTTGAAAAGCCCTGTGGACGGATTTACCGAAGTCCTTCTAAGGAGAGATCGCCGATGACCCCCTATCCCCACCTTTTTGCTCCCGGCCGGATCGGGAAGCTGGAGAGCAGAAACCGGATCAAATACGCGGCAACGGAAACCAATTTCCCCTATGCCGACGGCTTCGTCAGCGACCGGGAAGTGGCCTACATGGAAGCCCAGGCCCGGGGCGGAGCGGGAATCATCACCACCCAGGGGGCCTATCCGGACCGGAGAGGGGAGGGAAAAGGCTTCCGAGGCATGATGAGCATTGCCGAAGACCGCTTCATCCCCGGGCTGGCCCGGATCGCCGAGGCCATCCGGCGGCACGGTGCGCTGTCCGCCCTGCAGATTCTCCACTGCGGCCGGGAAGGCGGGGTGGACCTCGATTACTGCCTGATGCCGTCCGTCGTTCCGCAGCGCCTCTCCTACTTCAAGCCGCCCCGGGAGATGACGGTCCCGCAGATCCGGCAGGCCATCGGGGATCATGTCCGGGCCGCCCGCCGGGCCGTGGAGGCCGGTTTCGACATGATCGAACTCTCCGGCATCGTGGGCTACCTGATTTCCTGCTTTATCTCCCGCTACACCAACCAGCGGACGGACCAGTTCGGCGGAGAGACGATCCGGGAGCGCTGCCGCCTCATGACGGAGATCCTTCAGGGGGTCAAGGCGGAAGTGGGAGCGGATTCCCCCGTGGGAATCCGGCTGTGCGGGCTGGAGCTCCTGGATGACCGGGGGGGAAACACCGTGGAGGAGAGCATCGAGAGCTTCCGCCTCGCCGAGGAGGCCGGCGCGGATTACGTCAGCGTCACCATCGGCTGGCATGAATCCTCCCTGCCGGTCATCACGCGCGACGTCCCCATGGGGCACTGGCTCTATGTTGCCAGGAAGGTGAAGGAATCCGTTCGCATTCCCGTCATGATGGCCTTCCGCCAGTTCGTGCCGTCCATTCCGGAACAGGCCCTGGCTGACGGGATCCTCGACTTCTGGGAGGTCTGCCGCCCCATGATCGCCGATCCGCGGCTGCCGAAAAAGATCGCGGAAGGGCGGGAGGAGGAAATCACCCCCTGCATCGCCTGCAACATCTGCATCTCGCGCCTGTACTACCACCAGCCCATTATGTGCTCCGTCCGTCCCAATCTCGGCCATGAAGGGGAGGCGGCCTGGGGGTATGAGGGGTTTGCGAAGACTGCGACGCCGAAGCGGATTGTGGTGGTCGGCGCCGGACCCGCGGGTCTGCAATGCGCCGCGGTGGCCGCCCGGCGGGGGCACTCGGTCACGGTGTATGAAAAGGAAGAGGACCTCGGCGGTGCGGCGCGCCTGGCTGCGCGGATCGACGAAGGCTCCGACGAGCTTCTCCGGCCGATCCGGACCCTGGAAACCGAGTGCCGCCTGGCGGGCGTGGAAATCCGGCGGGGCGTGGAGATCGCCCCCGGAATGCTGCCGGCGCTGGAGGCCGATGAAATCGTCATCGCCACGGGGGCGGAGTTTTCGCCCCTCTCCTGGGCGTCCCCCCTGCCCGTCCTGACTCCGGAGGAGATCCTGATCCAGGGGAAAAAGCCGCCACGGCAGGCGGTGATTGTCGGGGGAAGCGGCGCCGGCCTGTCGTTGGCCGTCTTCCTCGTCCGGCAGGGGGCTTATGAACTGACCGTCCTCGAAAAGAGCCGGAAGGCGGGGCGGGATGTGAGCCCCTTTTATCTCTGGCGCTACCTCGGCCTGCTGCGCAAGGGCGGGGTCATCCTGATGACGGGATCGGCTCTGGCCGGCGTGAGCTCCGACGGCGTTCTCGTCCGCTCGGGCGGGGAGGAAAAGTGGCTTCCCGCGGAAGGGATCATTCTGGCCGAAGCGGCGGCCCCCTCTTTCCCGGTCCCCGCCGCTGGTGCGTCGAGAGCGAAGATCCATGTCATCGGGGATGCCCGAAAGCCCCGGCGGCTGCACAACGCAATTCATGACGGATACCGTCTCGGAATGGAGATCGGCAATGATCCCTCAAATTGACCGGAAGTTATGCATCGCCTGCGGCCGCTGCGTGGAAGTCTGCCCGCCGCAGGCCATCGAGATCGTCGAGGACCGGGTGCATCTCGATGAGACGTTCTGCGAGGATTGCGGTTTCTGCGCCGCCGCCTGTCCGGTGGACGCCATCCGCATCCCTTTTCCTTCCTCTCCGCAGCCCTGAGTTCTTTCAGGCTTGTCCGGGGCAGGCGAACGGTTTGAAAATTTGTTTCTTCCTCGAAGTCAGCACAGGGCCGGGATTCGACACGGCCGATACAAGCTTTGATGGGGATTCCTGGGGTAAAAGATTGAATTCCTGTTAAAGTCTGCAGCTTCCTGCCGGCTTGCTTTCAAGGCATGCCCCCGCTGCGCTTCTGTCTGGAATCAAGCATTTGAGTAGGTTAACGAACATCCAACCATCCGAGGGATAACTCCGTCAAAGGATGATCCCGACCGATGCCTCGCCTCTCATCAGGGACTCAAAGGTTCGATACTGGCGTTTCGCCCAGTAAAGGATAAACAGAAATGCCAGGGCATTGGCAAGGGGCTGGGCCATCCAGACGCCCTGGACCCCGAACCGGGAAGGAAGAATCCACAAAAGGGGGATGAGGATCAGGGCTTCGCGACCGACAAGCAGACCCATCGCCGTTCTTCCCCGTCCGAGACCGATGAACATGTTGATCCACATCAGGCTGGGGGCGGCTGTAATCAGCATCAGAGCATTGATGCGCAGGGCGGTTTCCGTTAGACTCTGCAGCTCCAGGTTGTCGGAAAAAAGCGCTGCAATGGCCGGAGCAAAGACTTCCACGATCAAAAGACTCACCAGAGCAATCCCAAGCGAAATTTTGACGGCAATCTTCACGGTCGCCATCAGTCTTGAATGAAGTTTCGCCCCCTCACTGTAGGCGACCATGGGCATCAGGCCATGGCCGATACCGTACAATGCGATCATGACGAAGCCATTCATCCGGGAGACAATGCCCAGGGCGGCAACGGCCAGGTTGCTGTATCCGCCAAGAATATGATTGTGAAGAAGCATTCCCAGACTGACCACGAGGTTGATGACGATGGAGGGAAACCCGGTCTGGTAAATGGATTGAATAATCCGGTAATCGGGGCGGAGATCATGCCATTTCAGCTGATACCTTGAGCTTTTCTGCTGCAGGTAGTAAAAGGCGAGTATGGCGCCTGCCAGCTGGGAAATGACGGCGGCCACGGCAGAACCCTTGATTCCCAGCCGGGGGAAGGGGCCCCAGCCGAAGATGAGCAAAGGATCGAGAATCGCGCTGATTGCGGCATAGAGAAGCGCGGAATACATGACGAGATGCGGTCTGCCCTCCGCACGGAGAAGATTGCTGGTCATCATGATCAGAAACAGAAAAGGCACGCCGGGGAGCATGGTGAGGAGATACTGGCGGGATAGAGGCAGAATCTCCGTTGGGGCGCCGAAAAATCTGAGCATGGTTTCAGGTCCGGCCAGTACCATTCCAATGAACAGCAATCCGAGGACGGCGGAAAGAAAAAAAACCTGCCCGGCCGTCTGTCGGGCTTTCCGGTTTTCTCCGGCGCCGAACATCCTGGCGGCGTATGAGCCGGCGCCCAGTCCGGTTCCCACGCCGATGCCGCTTAAAATCATCTGAATGGGAAAACTGATGGTTAGGGCTGCAAGGGCATTCGGACTGAGCTTCGCAAGCCAGAAGGCGTCTATGAGGTTATAAACGTTTATAACCAGCACCGTGGCAATGGACGGCCCGCTCATTTTCAGCAGAAGGGTGAGGATGGGCCCTTCCCCCAGGTTCAGACACTTGTCGCTCACGGCGGTTCGATTTATGGGAATGTTTTCTGTTTAAGGTGAATGGGCACTGCAGAATCCGTCACCAACTTCATCATGTGCATTTCCTTCCTTCCCTTACCGGCCATGGCGACGGCACCTTTGGAAAATCGGAGTCATGAATCAGAAAAAAGTGGTTACTAAGAGCTTGAAGTTTCCCGGCCTTCACTGTCCATCAACAAGATATTTGCCGGATTTTGTGGACGACTTCTCTTTTCCTCAGCGTATCCCTTCGTTTTTATTTTGAATAGTCTTATGTGTAATCAAACGCGTCTTTTGCCCATTTCTCTGACCATTCTCCAAAGGGACGTATCAGTTCAATGAGCTGACGACCATGTTCCGTCAATTGATAGCCTTGGATCGTTCGCTCTACGATATCGGCTTTTCGTAATTCTTTTATTCGATTGTTTAGAATCGTTGGGGATATGGATTCACACTTTTCTTGAAGTTCCCTGAAGGTATACGGGCCATTCTGGAGTTGCCATACAACGCCCATCGCCCACGTTCGTCCAAGCAAATCAAACAGCGCCATGATCGGGACCCCTGTCTGAGAACCTCTCACAGCTTTTCCCGGAATTGGAATCGGCATGTTCACTCCTGCAATGACGGTTATCAAAATGGGGACGTCCTTCCCTGCTTAAGAAGAACGTCCGCTCTCTTATGCATTGGACATTCTTTCGGTTCGTGACGGCCCCCGAAGTACATGCCTTCAAGTCCCCCACGTTTCCTTTAATGGTTTCCTGTTATCCATTCAATGGAGTGATCCGGCCTGCCGTGAAACAAGGCCCACCATGCCTGCTGATTTTGTAGCATGCTACGGATAGTGTAGCGCCAATGCACCGAATTGGCAATTTTTTTAATATGCTCAACCTCCGCCGCAGCAAAAAATTAGTAAAAGGTTGTAATTATTAATAGTATGGCGTCACAACGTGTGATATGATTGTTATCCAACAGGAACCTTTCTTTACGAATGAGGTGACGCCATGGGGCAGAGGGGAACATGCAACGTTTTCTTTGAAAACCGGAATCATCCGTTCTTTCATAATCAGACCACCTGAGGATTGAAAATCGATCAGAAGGGAGGAAACGATGGGATCCATACAGGCGATGTTTAATCCAAAAACGGTTGCCATGATCGGCGCATCGGAGACAACTGGCACAATTGGCCGCAGTATTCTGGAGAAACTCCTGCATTCGAAAAAAAGAACAATATACCCGGTAAATCCGGCAAGGGAGTCCATCCTGGGCATCAAAAGCTATCCCGACATCACCCGTGTTCCTGAACACGTAGATCTGGCGGTTGTTGCAACTCCCGCCCGCTCGGTTCCACAGGTGACGGAGGAATGCGGACAGGCAGGCGTCGATGGCCTGGTCATCGTTTCAGCCGGATTCAAGGAAGCCGGCGAAGAGGGAAAGCAACTGGAAAACGAAATCGATCGGATCGGTAAAAAGTACGGAATGCGTATCCTTGGCCCGAACTGTGTCGGTTTTGTCCGCCCCGCCATCGATTTGCGGGCGACTCTCCTCGAGAAAACGCCGCCGCCCGGCGATATCGCTTTCATTTCTCAAAGTGCCGCCCTGGGAAGCGCAATCCTCGACTGGGCGGCCGACGCCGGGATCGGCTTCAGCATGTTCGTGTCCTTCGGCGACATGATTGATATCGACTTCGCGGATCTGATTGATTATCTGGAGGAATATGACGAGGCCACGCGAAGCGTTCTGATCTATATGGAGAGCGTCGGGGATGCGGGCCGATTCATGAGTGCGGCCCGTGGGTTTGCCCGGCGGAAGCCCATCGTTGTTTTGAAGCCCGGCCGCTCTGTCGAGAGCGCAAAAGCCGTCCAGTCTCACACGGGTTCCATGGCCGGCGACGACGAGGTTTACAGTGCGGCTTTCAGGCGGGCAGGGGTCCTGAGAGTGGAAGAAATCGTGGAACTCTTCGATGCCGCCAAGGCGCTGGATTCCGGAAAGCTGCCGGGAGGTCCAAGGGTCGCCATTATCGGTTCAGCCGGGCTTTCCGTCATGGCCACCGATTCCGTGATCAAGCGGGGCGGGGAATTGGCCGAACTCTCTCCGGAAAGCACAGAGCGGCTCAATGCGGTCATGCCGCCCTACTGGAATAAGGCCAATCCCGTTTATCTGCGCGGTGGCGCAACCGTTGAGCAGTACATCAATGCACTCACCATCTGCGTCCGGGATAAAAGAGTGGATGGGGTCCTGGTGAATTACGTCCCCCTTAATTCCGCCCCTTCAGCCGAAGTCGCCCAAGCCGTGACGGACATTGCGATAAAAACGTCAAAACCCGTCATTGCCACCTGGATGGGTGGAAAAGACATTCTTGAGGGAAAGCAGATTTTCCTGGAGCACGGGATACCAGTCTATAACACGCCGGAAGAGGCGGTTCGAAGTTACATGAATATGTACAATTACAAAAGGTACCTTGACCGTCTTTATGAAACCCCTGCCGAGTTGCCCGAGCAGGAAGCGCCTCCAAGGGACTACCTGAGAGAGCGGATCAAGAATGCCCTTGCGGAGGGACGGACCTTTCTCAACGAGCAGGAATCGAAGGAATTTCTCGTGGCTTACGGGATTCCGGTCGCAATGCCCCAAATCGCCCGGACTCCGGAAGAGGCGGTGGCTATCGCAGAGAAACTGGGCTACCCGGTCGCCATCAAGATCGTTTCGCCGGAGATCTCCCACAAGAGTGCCGCCGGGGGTGTCCTGCTGGGGATCGACTCCTCCGGCGAGCTGAACGACGCCTATTCGAAGCTGATCCAGAGAGTCGGGAGATGCGCCCCGGCGGCAACGCTGAGCGGCGTGAGCGTCGAAAAGATGATGGTCGATGTGGACTATGAAATCATTCTGGGGGCGAAGAAAGATAAAGATTTCGGTTCCGTTCTTCTCTTCGGGACCGGCGGGACCATGACCGAGGCCATCAGGGATTATTCACTCGGACTGCCACCCCTGAACAGGAGCCTGGCGACCATGTTGATGCAGGACACAAAAGCCTACAAAATGCTTCAGGGCTTCCGAGGCGGCCATGCTGTTGATTTGGGAAGGGTGGCGGAAATCATTGTCAATTTTTCCAATCTGATCGTCGATTTTCCTGAAATAGGAGAAATTGACGTCAATCCCCTGGCCATCTCTGCAGGCAAGGTATCCGCCCTGGATGCAAGGATTGTGATGGACGGAAACTACAACTCAGGCGGCCCATCGGCCTATCCTCACCTGGTCATCTGCCCCTATCCCACCAAGTACGTTCAGTCCTGGCAGATGAAAGACGGAATGGAAGTGACCATTCGGCCGGTTCGTCCCGAAGATGAGCCTGCAAAATATGAGATGCTCTATTCCTCTTCCCCCGAGTCATTAAGAACCCGCTTCTTCTCCACCTTGAAAGAAATCCCCCATAAGTTTCTCATCTATTTCGTCAATGTCGACTATGATCGGAACATCTCCCTTGTTGCGGAGATCAAGGAAGACAAGAAGAAAAAAATGATCGCCACGGCAAGCCTCGTCATGAATGCGGACAGAACCTCGGGAGAGCTGGCCGTTTTTATTCACGATCATTACCAGGGGAAAGGTCTTGGCTACAAGTTCATCCAGATCCTCATTGACATCGCCCGAGAAAAATCTCTTCAACAGGTCAGGGCGGAAGTTCTCAGGGAAAACACGAGTATGCTGGGAATCTTTCGACGTCTTGGTTTTAAGACCCGCCACTTTAAGGGAGATGCCATCGAATGCATTTTAAAGCTGACAAAGCCTTGACCGCTGTTTTCCGCCTGACGGACATCACCGAGCGGAAACAGGCGGAGGCCGCGCTCAAGGCCTCATCCCTTGCGGTCATACGAACAGGAAAAAGATGAAAGGGCTGACGACTGCGGAGAGAAGGTTCGGGATCCCCTCTTTTTCTTTTCTGATTTTCCTGCGGAACACTGGCGCCATCCACAACCCCTGGCCCTATCTCGGCAAGGCGGTCGGTAAGTGATCTCTGCCGCGAGGGCAGAGGGATATCAACAATAAGGAGGAGATGAAACAGATGAGGACGCAGAAACTGAAAAAGCTTTTTTCTCCGGACTCCGTTGCGGTCATAGGGGGGTCGAACAGCGTTGACAAGCTGGGCTATCACATCATGAAGAGCCTGGTCGGCCATTATGGGGGCAGAATATACCCCATCAACCCGAAAGGGGGAAAGGTGTGGAACCTTGACGCTTATGCGTCCATAGGCGAAGTCCCGGGGGACATCGACCTGGCGATCATTGTGGTGCCCGCCGCTCGCGTGCCTGAGACGCTCCATCGGTGCGGGGGAAAGGGGGTCAAGGGGGCGGTGCTGATCACGGCGGGGTTCCGGGAAATCGAGGACTCGCAGGGGGAAGTCCTTCAGGAAGAGATCCGTAAAATATGCGAACAGTACGAGCTGCCGGTGATCGGCCCCAACACCTCCGGTTTTGCCAACATCGCCTCCGGGGTTGATGCCTCTTTCACCTCCGAGTTCTGTGAATTGGAAAAGGGCGGAGTCGCCCTCATCAGCCAGAGCGGGGGACTATGCCACTTGTGCGGGTTCCTGGCCATTCATCAGAACATGGGCGTATCGTCATTGATGAGCCTGGGAAACCGCCTCAACGTGGGGTTCCCGGAAGCCTTGCGGTTCTTTGGTGAAGAAGACGAGGCCACGAAGGTCATTGCCCTTTACATCGAGGGCCTCGATGAACCGAGAAAACTCCTGGATGCGGCCGGATTGCTGCGGGGGAAAAAACCGATTATCGCTTATAAATCGGGGAAAAGTGTGAAAAGCGACAGCGCGAGCAAATTCCACACCGGTTCCCTTGCCGGCAATCACGAGATCTGGAAAGGCGCTTTCCGCCAGGCGGGGATTCTGGAGGTTGCGTCCTCGGAGGAATTGATTGACACGGCAAAGGCGCTCGATTCCTGCGCCCTCGCCGGGGGCACCCGCATTGCGGTCCTTTCCGGCCAGGCAGGTCCTGGAATCATCGCGGCCGATGCCCTGGAAGCGTACGGATTAAGTCTCTCTCAGTTCTCTCCGGCCACACAGGAAAGGATTAACGAGTTCCTTCCGCCCATCGCCATCCGCTCCAACCCGGTCGACATGGGCCCTGCGTGGTATAATCCGAAAGCCATGCTCGATATCCTCAAGGCGGTGATCGAGGACGATGGCACGGACGGTGTCATCTTCATCAACATGTATGCGTCGGCGAATCTTTCCCTGGCCTCCGCGATGGTGGAATATCTGAAGGACAGCAAGGCTTTTGCAAAGCCGGTGATTGGTGTTCTTACGGCGCCGCCCGGGGTTTGGGATAAAGGCATCAAAGGGCTCGACAGGAAAAAGGGGATGGCCATCCTTCCGACCCCCGAACGGGCCGCGAAAGCCATGAGCAATCTGTGGAAAGCCAATCTGTTGTCGGGAAGGGGGAGGTAAAGATGGAAAGATTATTGCTCGGGGTAGAAGCTTTCGACTTTCTTGAGAAGGAAGGGGTTCCCGTATTGAAAACCGTGCTGGCCAGGGACGAAAACGAGGCCGCGGCGATGGCTTCCCGCATCGGCTTTCCCGTAGCCCTCAAGGTCTCCTCTCCCGACATTGTACACAAGACGGAAACCGGGGGCATCAAAGTCTCTCTCAAGGACGAGGAGGAGGTGAGGGCGGCCTTTACGGACATCGTTCATACCTTTACCGCCGATCAGCCGGGGAAAAGGCTCGATGGCGTGATCGTCCAGAAGCTTGGCCGCGGGCTCGAACTGATCGTCGGGACCATGACGGACAGTCAATTCGGTCCGGTGATCATGTTCGGATTAGGCGGAATCTTTGTTGAAGCCCTCCATGACGTTTCCTTCCGGCTGATTCCGCTGGAGGCGCGGGACGCGAAAGAGATCATGGAAGATCTCCAGGGTTATAACATCCTCAAGAATCCCAGAGGAGAAAAGGTTGACCTCATGGCGGTTCAGAACTTTATCCTGCAAGTCTCCCGTCTCGTGGAAAAACATCCGGAAATCCGGGAAATGGACTTGAATCCCGTATTCGCGTCCCCCAGAGGCGTCGAAGTCTGCGACGCCCGCATCAAAATCGGTTAGATTTTCAGGGGAAAAGACCAATCGAAGGGGCTCCCCCCTTGAGGGAAGCCCCGCTATTCTTCTTTGAGGATCTCCCCAACAACCTCGGCCGGGGTAATCTTTGCTGGATGTCCGCTGCGGGACGGGTTCTTTACCTGTACGCTTTCAGCGTCGATGAATGGACCGATCGTGGGCATTGACCTTAACCAGGAGTCGGTCGCGTCTGTACGCCTCCGAAGCGGCGGCCAGGCAGCCTTTGACGCCGCTGATGTCCGGCGGCCATGGCATCATCAAGGAGTCGATGATTTTGCAGGATTCTATGACGGAAGCAAAGGCGTCGGATGCCGCACAAGGGGCAAAGAAAAAGGCCTATCTGAATATTATTCTCCCTCTGTTTCTCGTCTCGGTGGTCGCCTATCTCGACCGGGTGAACATCGGATACGCGGCCCTGACGATGAACAAGGACCTGGGGCTTACCGCGCAGATGTTCGGCCTGGGGGCGGGGATTTTTTTCGCGGGGTATATCCTCTTCGAGATTCCGGGGGCATTGATTGCCGAAAAGTACAGTCCAAAAATCTGGCTGGCGCGGATCATGATCACCTGGGGGTTGGTTTCCGGGTTGATGGCCTTTATGACCACGGCCTGGCAATTTTACGTGATCCGTTTTCTTTTGGGCGCGGCCGAGGCCAGCCTGTATCCCGTCATCTACGCATCCTTCGTTCCACGCTGGTTCAGCACCAGGGATCGGGTGGGCGTTCTTGCGCTTCTGTTGACGTCCCTGCAGATCTCCGGCATCATCGGAGCGCCGCTGGCGGGCTGGCTGATCGGGGTATTCATCCAGGACCCGCGGATCGGCTTCTGCTTTGTCGTCCTTGCCGCCATCGGCGTTTACGCCCCCTTCGGCGTCTGGTGGTCCTATCCGACGACCTTCTTGTCCGGAACGTCGGCTCGGCTGCCGGGGCCATCGGCCTGATCAACTCCTGCGGCAATGTGGGGGGATTCGTGGGACCCTATGTGACCGGTTACATCAAGGATGCGACGGGTTCCTTTTTCGGGGCCTGGGTCTATCTGGCATGCTCCCTGGCTCTTGGCGCTCTTCTCATCCTGACGTTTAAAAAACAGCCCATGGATGGACTCGGGTGCCATCATTGATCATGGAAGGGGAGCTGTGATCCCGATCTTTTGTGAAGCCGCCGTCAAGACCGTGGAGGGGGCTTCGAACACAAAATGCCTGACCAATCTTCAGCAGCTATTGGGCGAGCAGATCCGGAAACAGGCAGCGGAAAAATAATAAAAGAGGAAAAATGATCAGGTCGCGGCAGAGGTAAAAATAATAATGGCGAAAATAAACCTTGCATTTCAAGAAAGAATCAGTTACCTGTCACACCTCAATAAGTGCAGTCCATGATTGTAGTTAACAAATTACGAAACAGTAAACCGCACAAACCAGAGCAAAGGATGTGCGGTTTTTTGTTTGCACAAGCGAGCCGAAAGCCGAAGAGTTCGGCAATATTATAAAGGGTTTCCTTGAAGGAACCAGAACAAAGGAGCAGAAAAGATGCCGGAAGGAACAGTAAAATGGTTTAATGATTCAAAGGGGTTTGGTTTTATCGAGCAGGATGGTGGCAAGGATCTGTTTGTACATCATTCCGCGATCCAGGGCGAAGGTTTCAAATCGCTGGCCGAGGGTGATCGTGTCAGTTTCGATGTTGTCCAAGGCCAGAAAGGCCCCGCTGCGGAGAATGTTCGCAAGCTGTAAGACCTGACGCAGTTCACATTAAAGAGCCCTCCCATCGCAGGGGGGCTTTTTTTATTGTTTTCCCACCGAATGCCTGGCAATGCCGATAATAACAACGAACAACATCTGAACCACAGGGATTGACAAATGATACAAGCAACAAATATCGCTCTTTCCTATGGCAAGAGGGTTATCTTTAAGGACGTCAACATAAAATTCACCCCGGGTAATTGCTACGGATTGATCGGTGCCAACGGCGCGGGCAAATCCACCTTCCTGAAGATACTCGCAGGTGAGATCGAGCCTGATCAGGGTACCGTTTCTGTCGGTTCCGGGGAGCGGATCGCAGTCCTGAGCCAAGACCAGTTTGCCTTTGACGAAGAGACGGTATGCAACACCGTCATCAGGGGAAACGATCGACTTTACGCATTAATGGTCGAACGGGAAACGCTCTACGCCAAGTCAGAGTTCTCAGAGGAGGACGGGATTCGCTGCGGTGCGCTGGAGGCCGAATTCGGCCAGCTTAACGGTTATGAGGCGGAGTCTGAGGCGGCGGTTCTCTTACACGGTCTCGGCATACCGGAGGAGCTTTGCCAAAAAAAGATGAAGGAGCTCGATGGGGGCGATAAAGTGCGGGTGCTTCTAGCCAAGGCCCTCTTCGGGAACCCGGACCTGGATTTCCGGATCGAGTACGCGGACAACCAC
>CAZKRB010000044.1:0-26437 GCA_964555065.1 uncultured Syntrophus sp. | reverse complement strand
CTTTCTTCAAAGAGCTGGCCTACGAAAATTTCACACAAAAAAGTTGACAGTACCCGGAAAAACAGAATGCTATTTTTCCGCTTATTACAAAACGGCCTTACAAATTCCGCTTATTGCGTTATTAAAGCATTAAAGATGGAAAACAAACCAAAGTTCAGACCTCCGGTACGTTAAGGTACCAAGTCCGCGAGGACCTTATATATATGACCACTACGCCTATCGCACAGAGCAGACCCATTGTCAATAAATTCATCATCATATCCACTGCTTCGGAAGTAAAACTCCTATGGGTCTTCTTGGGACACAAAAAATTGAGGCGTTTTTCTCCCATATCACTATTGAGGGTAAATAACCGGTTCAAGGCAAAGGCAGGCACAATGTATTTGCCTTTCCCTATAAAAAATGTAACGGCATGCGTCCTGCGATTTCGGATTGAAAGAGTGCGCGTCGGCCGAAACTGTCCCGCACTCGGTAGGAGGAAGGAATGATCTGTTGTTATCTTTACGACAGTTGTCAATAAGACTCCTTCTAGTGACCGTTAAGCCATTGTTTAATCGTCATATTTTGCTCTGAAGAGCATAACGATAAGTCTAAACTTTTCCGTAATCACAAATCATGGTATCAACCCTTATGAAACGACCGGAATCTGTCAGGATGTGGAATGACGATGGATCAGGGTCACGGTCACGGGGAGGTCGGTTCGTTCCTGTCATTCAAAGGAGAGATGCGGCCGACAGCCAATCGGAACCGGCAGGGGCGGATTGTCAGAAAGAATATTTAACAATGAACGCCTTTTGAAAAGTATGTGAGGGGGGAGCATGATGCCAGAAAAAAAGGGAGAATGCGGGATGACGAGGAAAGGGCAGATGGCCCTGCTGCTTGTGGCGATGGCCGCGGTGCTTTTGGCCCTGGGATGCGCGACCCAGACGAAGGAGTTGCTGGCCGAGAATTATCCGCGCATGGGGGATGAGGATCTCCTGCGGTATTATTACCGCCTCAACGATGAAATCGAACGTCAGGAAAGGCCGTCGGGACCGCTATTCGGATTTGGACTGGGCACTTTCGGCCATCACACCGGGGTCGGCCTCGGGGTGGAAACCGGGCCGATGGGATATTCGGCGGATGAACTGAGGAAACGCCGGATCGATGTCCTCATGGAATTGAAAAAACGGGGGCTGAATCCTTAAATCCGGCGGGCGGGATCCTTAATCTTCCGCCGGCAGAATGTGCACCATCGCCACTCCTCTGCCCAGAAATCCGAGCTGGCGTGCCGCTGCGTGGGACAGGTCGATGAATTCGAGACCGTGTTTGCGGCAGCGGTCATTGACCGTCACGACGACGGATTTTTGATTGGCGACGTTGACGACCTTGACCCGTTTTCCCAAAGGGATCGTCGGATGGGCGGCGGTCAGCTTCTGCGGGTTATAGGGCGCCCCCGAGCTGGTTTTCTTCCCGCTGAGGCTTTTCCGGTAGTGGTAGGCCCGCACCGGCGCCTTCTTCGGTTTCTCGCTTGCGAGGCATTCCTTCCGCTCCTTGGCAACGGGTTCCGCCGCCGCCGTAAGATCCGCGTGAAGGGGAAGGGCGGCGGAAAGAAGCCCCAAGTGGCAGGAAACGGCCCAGCACGCGATTCTCCGCATTTGACTCCCGAGATTCATAACGAACTCCTTTTGGTAATGACAACCGAAAATTGACCACCCAAACCGTGTTTATAATTTGGGATGACACAGGAAGCCATCCCCCGTATTTTCACTGAGGCTACTGCCTTTCAAAAATTGCGCTGAAGTCTATTTCCTCTCGCCGATTATTTCAATCAAAAAAGGCCTGCGTGGCCGGCTGAATTTGGTATTCTTGTAAAATTGCAAACATTTAAAACATGGCTGTTGGCGGCAACCGGCTGGAGGCGACGGCATGAAAGGGACGCAGGGATAACGGCAAGGGGGAGAGGTCCCTTTTCCCCTTGCCGTTATCCGCCGGAAGGGGATCTTCGTTAAGGAAAGAAAGGAAAGAACGGACGATCCTGCTTTCTGTCCCCCGGTTCGGGAAGAGCTGGCGATGGCGGACTGAGGGCCGGCCCACCGTGCAGGAGGCAGGCTGCCGTCGGCTGGGTCCCCGCGAGGTAGAATTCCTCCCGCTTTTCCGGGCAGTCCGGCGTGGCCAGGGCCCCTGTTGCCGGGTCGATGGTCGCGGTAACAACCGAATCGGGCTTCGGGAAATCCACAGGCGGTTTGGCGGCCAGGGCCGAGCGCATAAACCGCCCCCAGATCGGGGCGCAGACGGAGCCTCCGGTAAAACCTTTCCCGCCCGGCTTGGGCTGGTCATAACCCGCCCAGATGCCGGTGATGAGTTGAGGCGTATAGCCGATGAACCAGGCGTCCTGATAATTGTCCGTGGTGCCCGTTTTTCCGGCAGCCGGCCGTTCCTCGCTGAAGCGCTTCAGCCCTTTGGCGGTTCCGTAGGTCAGGACATCCTTCAGCATCGAGGTCGTGACAAAGGCGGTTGCCGGAGAAAGAACGGGCGTGATTACCGGCGGGGGATTCTCCGTCCAGGTCCGGTAGTACCGGTCATAGACCCGGACGATGGTCCGGGCTTCGGCCCGCGAGCCCCCGTTGGCCAGGGGCGTGTAGGCCTGGACCAGCCCGGCCAGGGTCACTTCCTCCGTTCCCAGGGCCAGGGAGAGGTCGTTCGACGACCGCAGGGAAAGGCCCTGCCTTGCCGCGTACGTTACGAAAGTGGGGACGCTGATGGCGTCGAGGAGTTTTACGGCGATGACATTGTTGGAGTGCGCCAGGGCCTCGCGCAGGGACAGTTCCCCTTGGGAACGGCCATCATAGTTCCGGGGCGTCCAGAGGTCCTGACCTCCCCGGCCGTAGGTCACCGGGGCATCATTCCAGAGGCTTCCCGCCGTGTAGCCTTTTTCCAGGGCGGCGGCATAAATGAACGGTTTGATGGCGGAGCCCGGCTGGCGTCTCGCAACATAGGCCCGGTCATAGGAACTTTGGGCAAAGTCCACCCCTCCCACAGCTGCGAGCACATCCCCCGTCGTCGGGTCCATGCACAACAAGGCTCCCTGAAGCTCCGGAGAAATCTTCCGGATTCCCTCCCGGAGGAAGCGCTCGGCCTTCCGCTGCAGATCCAGGTCCATGGCGGCGGTCACTTCCAGTCCGCCTCGGTCGGCAATGCTCTGCCCATACCGTTCGATCAGCTTGTTTTTGAGGTGGGCCATGTAATAAGGGGCTTCCCCCCGTTTGAAGACGGTGATGGGGGCGGCGGTCAGCTTTTGTTTTTTCTGGGCCGAAATCATGTTGAGTTCCGCCATCCGGGCCAGGACCAGGTTCCTCCGCGCCCCGACGTCGTCGGCTTTCCCGAAGGGATTGTAGCGGTTCGGCGCCTTGGGAACACCGGCCAGCAAGGCGCATTCGGCCTCGGTCAGTTCCGCGGGAGTTTTATCGAAATAGAGGAGGGAAGCCTGGGCAATGCCCCAGGCCCCGTTTCCGTAGTAGATTTCGTTGAGATACATCTCCAGGATCTGGTTCTTGGTGTACCGGCGCTCATAGTCCATCGCCAGGGTGACTTCCTGTATCTTCCGGTCCAGGGTTTTCTGCCCCGAGAGATATTTGTTCTTGATGAGCTGCTGGGTGATCGTCGACCCGCCTTCGACGATCCTTCCCTTGGCGACGTCTTTCACCAGCGCCCGGGCGATGCCCCGGACGTCGATGCCCGGGTGTTCATAGAATCTTGAATCCTCGATGGCCACCACAGCCTTCTGCAGGAAGGGGTTGATCCGGTCGATGGAGACCCAGTATCGTTCCTCCGGCAAAATCCGGCCGACGTAACGGCCTTTGCCGTCAAAGATTTTGATGGAGGTGAAGCCCCGCGGCAGGGGGGGATGGGTGGCGATTCCTTCCTGCGCTCCCACCGGGAAGGCGAACCCTGCGAGAAGAAGGAAACCCAGGAGAACCGGGAGAAGCCATTTTTTATAGAAGATGGACACCGAGGAAGCCGAGACGGACCCGCCTCTCGATAAATGATTGCCTGTCATATTCATTTCACTCTTCTTTCATCAGATCTTATGCTTTTGTACAATCCCCGATTTTCCTTCCGCCGGTTCCGGATCAAAGGCGCCCTCCGGTGGCGGCGCATCGACAACCCGGTGGCCGTCCGCAAATTCCCTATCGATCCGGCCACGCCTTTTGAACTCACCTTGGAGCTTGTCGGACTTAAAGGGAAGGCAGCCTTAACTTTCTGATATCATTAATTGAAAATTTTTGGTCAAAAATGTTCGACCTCATAATTTCAAGACCTTACTAAGGGAAGTCCGACAGACTCCTTGGAACCGGAAATCCCTTTTCAGAAGCCTGTTCTTCCCTCCAGGCCCGGAGGGCGGGAAACCCTGTCTGCCTTAGGGCCAGACAAAGGGGGTTTCCTGTCCGAAGTCGGGCGTCAGGTCCCGGTCGTCCACTTCCTGGATAAAGAGATGTTCAAACCCCAACTCCAAGGCATAGTCCACCACCCCGGCGTATTCCTCCGAGGAAATTCGTCGGTTCAAGGGGGGAAAATCGTTCATCGCGGGGATCGGCGTGTACTGGGACATGAGGCTCAGCGGCACGGCGGTGGAGACGTGGGCTTTAATCAGGTTCAAGACTTCCCTGCTGTTTTCGAGCTGACCCGGCAGGACGAGGTGCCGGATCAGGAGGCCGCGCCCGGCGACGCCCTCTCCGGGGATCAGGGTGTCGCCGACCTGCCGAACCATCTCCCGAAGGGAGCCGAGGGCCTGGGCAACGTAATCCTCCACGCCGGAGAGGGAAGAGGCGCAGGCGTCGCTGCCGTATTTGAAGTCCGGCAGGTAGAGGTCGACGATGCCGTCCAGGAGGTGGATGACCTCCGGGTTCTCATAGCCACCGCAGTTGTAGACCAGGGGAAGGTGGAGTCCCTCCCCGCGAGCAAGCTGAAGGGCTTCCAGAAGGGCTGTAAGGTGCGGGGTCGGGGTGACCGGTTCGATGGCGTGGCAACCCCGGTCCTGGAGGGACAGCATCATCCGGGCCAGGGCGGAGGCATTCAGGACTTCCCCCCGGACCTCGTGGCTGATCTGGAAATTCTGGCAGTACCGGCAGCGGAGGTTGCACGAGGCGAAAAAAATCGTTCCCGAACCGGACGTCCCGGAGATCGGCGGCTCCTCGCCGAAATGGGGCAGGGCGCATTTCACGACGGCGCGCGCGGGGAGATTGCAGAATCCCCTCTGTCCGCGGGTTCTGTCCACCCGGCAGCGGCGGGGGCAGAGGGTGCAGCACGCCAGGATTTCCTTAAGCCGGGCGATGGCGCCTGTCAGCTTATCCGCCTCAAGCATCGATTCTTCCCCGTTTCTTTTCCACGACTTCCCTCTCGAAGAAACTCTCCGGTCCGCCTTACGGCTGGTCCCGCGAGGAGCTTTTCTTCTCTCTTTTCAAAACGTTTGCATAACTCAGAATTTTATTTGAACTCATCAAAAGTGAAACCGCTAATAGCTGATGATATTGAATATTCTGAATCACAAACGTCTCCACGTTACGGCAAATAGCATTTGTGCAAACGTTTCATTTCATCGAGACAACGCCGCCTGCCGCTGGATCGTTTTGCCCTGCGCCCGAACCGATCCGGTAAGGAGGGTTGGTCTGCGCCGCCGACCTTTCCCCGGCCCGACGGAGTGTTTCGTTCTTTTAAAGAGGTTCGACGATTTCCCTCAGTTTGCCGCTTTCCACCAGCTCAAGAAATTCTTCTCCCAGGTAAGCCGACCGTCGGATCGTTTCCTGCCAGTTTTGAATCCGTGTTGCCGGATCATCGGCAAATCTGATGAAATCTTCCCGGTCCGGAACCTTTCCCAGGGGGAGGCCGGCTACGAATTCCTCTGTGGGGAAAACCAGCAGGGTATGATCCAGGAGGTCCCCGGGAGTGCGGCGGTTCGGCAGTCGCTTGTCAAACCATCCGGGAATGATCCTTTCCTGGTGGTGGAAAAAAAGCGTCACCTCGTCATCGCGGTCGACAAAGTCATGGGCCTGATGATAATCCGTGAGGCCTCCGTCCCGGTAGATTCCCCGCGGCGCTCCATAGATGTCCCGAATGCCTGCCACAAAAAGGGGAACCGCCCCGGAGGCCAGGACTGCGTGCTTGAAATTGGCTTGATTCAGGGCGATAAAGCGACCCCGGAAAGATCTTTGCAGGCAGAAGAGGGGAGGGGCAGGACCATTGAAAAAGACCACCCGCTCCAGGAACGAATCCAGGCGGGAACGGTTCAGGGCGTTCGCCAGGAAACAGAGGAACAATCCCGAGGACTGGATCCAGGTGGTTTCCGAAGCCAGCAGATGCAGCGCCCGGCTGGTGAGAACGGCGAGGCGGTAGTTTTTGTTCGCCAGGGCAAAGGGCAGGGCGTCGTCTTCGAGATAGTCATTGAGGACGCGGGTCAGAACTTCCTGGATCGTTGCCGCCCGATCACCGCGCCGGAAGGTCATTCCGAGGTAGGCATCCATGAGACGGCGGTAGCTTCTTTCGGCTTCCGGCTGGAGCCAGGCGGCAAACCGCCACGCTCCGGAGGACGAGCCGATCAACTGGATCGGACTCCTTCTTCCCAGCAGGCCCGCCGTCAGCAGAGTGAGGTCGAAGCCCGTAGCCACCAGCCAACGCGGACCGGCCGCCGGGGCGAAAAAGGCGGTAATGGAATCGAAGGAAAAGCCGCCGTCGCGAATCAATTCCCAGGCTTTCCGGCCTGCTTTAATACGAATGCTGAGCATGGTCCTTGCTGTACCCGCAGCGGCCGGGGGTCATTAGACCTTGACACGGCCGAATGCATTTTTGTAGAGTAACACCGCCCGCGGCGAGGGATGAGACTTCAGAAAATCCGGGATCTACCTTTAAGGGATTGCGGTTTTTACACGCACCTCCAGCCTTTTGTCAACGGCTATTGTGACTTCGCCTCCCTATCGAAGCGCACGCTCTGTCCGCGGTGTTGACGGTTGCCCGGCACATGCCCTGCGGCATACCTGAGTCGCCTTCGCCCTCCCGCCGTGATTTCATTCGAATCCGGCACTGGTATGATAGGGACATCGTTTAATTACAACCTGGAAAGGAACGAGGGAATGGGTATTCAAGAGGAAATGATTTCAGTGGCGGATCGCGCCCGTGAGGCTTCCCGCAGGCTGTCCCGGATTTCGACGGAAGTCAAGGACCGCGCCCTGAAGGAGATGGCGGAACAGCTTCTCCGGCAGACGTCCTATCTGATCGCGGAAAATGAAAAAGACGTGGCCTTGGCGAAGAGTCAGGGGCTTCCCCCGGCGATGATCGACCGGTTAACGCTGAATGACCCGACAATCCGCGAGATGGCCAACGGCATCAAAGAAGTGGCGGCCCTGCCGGACCCCGTGGGCAAGGTGACCTCCATGTGGCGGCGGCCCAACGGCCTGCTGGTGGGGCGGATGCGGATCCCCCTGGGGGTGATCGGCATCATTTATGAGTCGCGCCCCAATGTGACCGCCGATGCGGCGGCGCTCTGCCTGAAGTCGGGCAATGCCGTCATTCTCCGGGGCGGATCGGAGGCCATCCACTCCAACATCGCCATCGGACGGATTCTGCAGGATGTCCTGAAGGAAGCGTTCCTGCCCGAAGCGGCGATCCAAGTGGTGGATACGACGGACCGGGAGGCGGTCTACGAACTGCTGCAACTGGAGGAATACATCGACCTGATCATCCCCCGCGGCGGTGAAGACCTCATCCGGGCGGTTGTCCGCCAGTCCCGCATTCCCGTGATCAAGCACTACAAAGGCGTATGCCATGTCTTCGTCGATGCCGACGCGGATCTGGAGATGGCGGCGAACATCTGCCTCAACGCCAAAACCCAGCGCCCCGGCGTCTGCAACGCTCTGGAGACGCTGCTGGTCCACCGGGAGGCGGCCCCGCGCTTCCTGCCCGAGATGGCCCGGCGGCTCCGGGAGAGCAGCGTCGTCATCCGAGGCTGTGAAGAAACCCGCGCCCTGCTGCCCGAGGCGGAAGAGGCGACGGAAGACGACTGGTACCGGGAATACCTGGAGCTGATCCTGGCGGTCCGGGTGGTCGGCGGCATCGATGAAGCCATGGATCATATCGCCCGTTACGGGTCGCTCCATACGGAGTCCATCGTAACCCGCGACTATGCCAACGCCCAGCGGTTCCTCAATGAGGTCAATTCCTCAACGGTGCTGGTGAATGCCTCCACCCGCTTCAGCGACGGCTTCCAACTGGGCCTGGGAGCGGAGATCGGGATCAGTACGACGAAGCTCCATGCCTATGGACCCATGGGGCTGGAAGAGCTGACCACGACCAAATTCATCATTTACGGAAACGGACAGGTGAGAACATGAAATGGGGATTGCTGGGAGGGACCTTTGACCCGATTCATATGGGCCATCTGCGCTGCGCTGAAGAAGTGCGGGAGATGTTCGATTTAAACCGGATCATCTTCATCCCCGCGTCCCGCCCCCCCCATAAACTGGATGGGGAGATCACTTCCTTCTATCACCGGGAGCAGATGGTCCGCCTTGCCATTGAAGGAAATCCCTCCTTTTCCTTTTCCGACGTGGAGAACCAGCGGGCGGGGAAATCCTACTCAATTGAAACAGTTGAATATTTTCAGAACAAGTACCTCAAGTCGATCGAGATCTACTTCATTGTCGGCCAGGATGCCTTCCATGCCATCCAGACCTGGAAGGATTGGCGGAAGCTCCTTCTGCTGTGCAACTTTACCGTCCTTACCCGGCCGGGATACGAAAACAAGGGTCTTTCCGGAGTGCTCCCGGAAGATTTCGCCGCGCGGTTCGTTTATGACGAGGTCGAGGAAGGATACCGGGGGCCATCGGGGCACCGGATCTATTTCCGCCAGGTCACTTTCCTGGATATCTCCTCCTCGGATATCCGGTCGCGGGTAAGGGAGGGGAAATCCATTACCTACCTGACCCCGGATCCGGTCCGCCACTATATCAAGAAAAACAATCTCTATCCGTCTGAGTAACCAGCGACGGAAGAGGCGGGAAAACAGGGCCGGACCGGCAGGCAACAAACGGTGACGGCGGGGTGCATCGGGCGGATTCCGGTTCCGGGTCAAGGGAACGCCAGTCGGCCGGGCGGAAGCGGCGCCGGGACAGGGAACCCAGGGGCTGGGAGCCCACGGGTCGCCGGTTTTCTGTGCTCCGGATTAGAAAACGGGCAGGGGAACCATGACGGGATTGCCGGGTTGAACGGAAGAGCGGGGTGCAAATGGTCTTTGAAACATCGTGGCTGAATGCCGGACTGGCATCCCTGGTTTTTTTTATCGTGGGGGTGCTGGCCGGGCTCATCGTTGAGCGCCTGGTCCTTCACCGGCTCCGGGGGATCGGCAGGAAATCGGGCTGGCGCGGAATCGAGATCATCGTCTCCGCCTTCCATGGCGTTGTGATCGTCTGGTTTGCCATCGGCGGGCTTTATGGGGCCACCTTCCACCTGCCCGCCGGTCATGATCTCCTGGTTGTTCTGTGGAAAATTCTGATGGTGGGGGCGATCCTCTCGGTTACGGTCGTCCTGTCGCGGATCGCCGTCGGTTTCGTGCATCTTTATTCCGAGAGTACGGAAGGCGTTCTGCCTTCCACCATCTTTTCCAATATCACCCGGGCCGTCGTTTATATCCTCGGCATTCTCGTGGCCCTGCAATCCCTGGGAATCTCTATTGCCCCCATCCTGACCGCCCTGGGAGTCGGCGGACTGGCCGTGGCGCTGGCCCTTCAGGACACCCTGTCCAATCTCTTTGCCGGCATCCACATCCTGCTGTCGAAGCAGGTTCGCCGCGGGGATTTTGTCCGGTTGAGCCCCGCGGAAGAAGGGTACGTATCGGACATGACCTGGCGCAACACGACCATCCTGACGCTGAGAAACAACATGGTCATCGTGCCCAATTCCAAACTGGCCCAGGCCATTATCACCAATTTCAGCCTTCCCGAAGGGCCGATTTCCTTTTCCATCCCGGTCGGGGTCAGCTATGGCAGCGACCTGGACCAGGTCGAGAGAATCGCCCTGGCAATAGGCCGGGAGATCATGGCGGAGTTTCCGGGCGGCGTCTCCGAGTTCGACCCTGCCGTTCGCTTCCAGGCCTTCGGGGACAGCAGCATCAATTTCAGCGTTATCTTGGGGGCCAAGACCTTTGCCGATCAGTATCAAATCCGGCACGAATTTCTCAAGCGCCTGAAAAGACGTTTTGAGGCCGAGGGAATTGAGATCCCATTCCCGATTCGAACCGTTTATCTCAAGGGGGAGAAAATCAGTGCCAGGTAATGGAATGCAGTTTGAAGATGAACTGAGTGAACTCTTCTTTTGTCGTTTCCCTGACATCCGTCAGCCGGACCTGTACGGCGTTGTTGTAAAATGAAAAGCCGTCCTTGATGGGCTCCGGATTTTCATCGTCCTCGCAGAAATTCCTGATGAATTCGCGGGCGATTTTCCGTGCCTCGTTGATGTCTTCAGCGGAAACGATATAATGGTGGCGCTGGATGTCGCCCTCTTCTTCTTCCGATATTTTAAGCCAGTAATATTGCATTGGACCTCCTGAATTTCCGTATCATTGGGCGGGAGCACCCAAGGGGAGCGGGGGCGGTCAAGATTGCCTGAATCCGTTCCGGCAAGGGAATCGTCAGGCCGTGCCGCTGTCTTTCTGTACGCACCACGTCGGCCACTCCTCCCCTGTACCCTCCCTGTCAAGCGACAGGACGGATCCGGCCGGCTCCCAATTGAAAGTCTGAGGGGGGATGGCTCTTCCCAGCGCTGAATTCTTCCCGGATATGCTTGGCGGCGGATTCCCGTGAGTATCCATGCCCGGCATCCGCTCGATGGGTCCCGCGAAAGCACCGAGTATCCTTACCTGGATCTTGGTACGGGAACCTCATACCATTGCCGATGTTTCGCTGTCAAGGGGCTTATGGCCGGGGTTTGATCGGGCTTATGCCGGGGGACATCGTGCCTCACCGCTCCGAGGCATTCAGGACGGTGATCTGATCGTTCAGGGTCCAGAAATCATAGATATAACCGATTCCGAAGAGCCCCAGTGTCAGCAGGTACAGGATGCCGCTGAACCATTTCCCCAGGTAGAACCGGTGAACTCCGAACAAGCCCAGAAAGGTGAGTAGAATCCAGGCAAGATTATAATCGATTTTTCCTTCCACAAAGCGCAGGTCTGCCTGCCGGGCCATGGAGGGGATCAGGAAGAGATCCAGGAGCCAGCCGATGCCCAGCAGACCCAGGGTGAAAAAATAGACCGTGCCGGATATCGGCTTGCCGTAATAAAATCTCTCGGAGCCCGTGAAGCCGAAGATCCACAGGATATAGCCCATCAGAACGCTGTGCGTGGGGGTTGCCATGCCTCCTCCTGAACTCATATTCCCAGATTGGAAAGCATCGAACAGATTCGATTGACGACTCCGACCAGCGTCGGATGGGACGTTTCGAATCCCTGGACGGATTTTTCGAGGCCTGTAAGGGACAGCTCAAGCAGTTCGAGATTTTTTTCCTTCCGGATAGCTTCCCGGGTTGACACGGCGGCAAAACCGGTGATGCTCTCCGCGTGTTCATTGTGGGTCTTTGCCAGTTCGGCGATTTCGCCCTTCAGGGTCGAGATGAGGCCCAGCAGTTCAGATCGGTTTTCCCTGCCGAGCGATTCGGTCTTCTTCAAACGTTCTTCAATCTTTTCCAGAGTATGCGGTATCATATCCTTTTCCCTTTCCTCGAGGCAAGACGCATTGGGTGGCGATGGATCCTGTTCGGCGCCCTGTTATTCCCGCTCCCGATCAAAAAGGATTTCCGAGGGCAAGAAGGCCGGGCGACGGTTTCACCGGACCGGCAGTCGAAACCGGATCCCCGTCCGGCGGCTTTTAATCCATGCTCGTTACAGCCATAGGATCAGAAGAATCATACGCTCCAAAAGCAATTTTTTCCACCTGAGGGTTTCCCCTGCCGATTCATTTTTCCGGCAAAGATCCCCGATCCTCCCGGGCAGCCTGGGGAGGGTCCATCTTTTTCTCCCCTTCCATCCCCTTGAACATCCCTCTGCCTTCCGCCTTGTATCCTCTCTCGATCATGCAGCGGTAAAAGTCTTCCTCGCTACCCATGATCCGGTCCACTCCCAAGGCAAAGGGGAAAAGAATGAGGAGCGGCCCGGAATCAAAAGACCCCGCTTTATAACCGCTTAGATTCCGGCAGACCTCCCGGTCCAGAAGAAAGTCGGATCTTGTTTTCGGATCCGGTATGGTGAACGATTGCTGGAAGGCACAACCCAGCGTCAAACCCAGGATCAAGGTGATCGCCAATAACCTTTTCATCGTTCCTCCATGGGGTGGTTCGGATTGTGATCGATGCCTGGGGGCATGTAGCCCGCCTCGGCGTTGATCTGTTGCCTCTATGAAGCACAAAGCAGGCCCGAAGGCTTATTCCGTTTCCCTGCTGGTATCGTGTAACCCTTAACTCAATGGGTAGTTGGACGATTATGCCACAAATTCACCCAATTAAAGAAAGAAACCGCTTGCCCACTTCACGAAACAATAGGCGTTACAAGGTACTCGTCAAGATCAAGTCATATAAGAACAAAATGCAATGAATTTACTACAAAAATAGCGCAATTCACTTTATCGGGTGAGAGTTCGATATTTATAAGAAATTTACTGATTTCAACGTGACCTTGCCCTGCCGGTGGGAAAAGTGGATCGGCGGCCCGATCCGGTCCTTGTTGTCCACTGCCGTATGCCGGCGCCCCCTCTTTCTCGCGATTCTCTCTGATCGGGAAGTTGAATCACGAAATATAGATAAGAAAAGGTATTCCACTGATCCCTTGCGTACAAAACGGTTTTTGAAAGGCAAAATCGGGATTTGGTCCTGGAAGGCAACCCTCATCATCTTGAAAAGGAAAGGCAGGCGTATGGATCCAAAAAGAAAGGCCACCTGGGAGTGCGTCTGCCCGCAGGCTGATCGTCAATCGCACCCCACGGTGGGCCTATAAATGGGAAAGGCCTGCAAGGCCTGTGAAGGCGCAGGAAGGCCGCCGGCTTCAGCTTCTGAAGCAGTCATCCTTCCATAGGCAATCGTTCTCGCAGGTATCTTTGGTGTGAAAACAGGGGGAATTCCCCTCCATGACCTGGATGTCCCGGATAAGATCCTTCTTGGAACGGCCCACTTTCGCCAGAATGCCCCAATTTTTGGCAATCTTTCTTATTTCCTGAATTTTCATTCTTCTCGCCTCCTTTCAATGAGCCGTTGCTCCTCACCCTCAACGTTTCCTGATTCCCTGAATCTCCGCCTCGAAACCAACATCAAGGTCCGGCATAAAGGCCTCCGGTTTCCCCTGGAGGTTCGGAACTGACTACAGCTTGCGGACATTTTCCGCAGCAGGGCCCTTCGGCCCCTGGACGACATCGAATGTGACGCGGTCGCTTTCGGCCAGTGATTTGAATCCCTCTGCCTGGATTGCGGAATAATGAACGAACACGTCGTTCCCATTGTCTTGAGAAATAAAACCAAACCCTTTTGAATCATTGAACCATTTAACTGTTCCTTCCGCCATTCTTCTTCTCCTTTATCCTGGGGTTTTTCTGTGTAGCCTGAGAAACCGATCAAGCTGGGATCGCTTACCTTAACAAATCAGCTGCGTAATGAGCATGACAATCATGAGCCCCGTGTAAATGCCGCCCAGCACCGTTAGGAGGCTCCGGGTCCTGTTCAGTTCAGCCGCCTGAGGGTCCAGAGGACTGGGATAGCCGTTCATGGTGTAGCTTGCCAGGGCATCGTTGGGGTCAACGGCGATAAAAGCCCTGCATTTCGGACAGCGGAAGTACAGTTTTCCGGAATAGGGATCGTGTCCTTCGGAGGTAAAGAGCTTTGCTGTGGATTCCGCGGCCACGGCTCCCTTCATTTCTCTCGGACCTTCATGGCCGCAGCGTGAGCACCAGATTCTTTCAGATATCATTGAAACGTTCCTCCTTACCTTCGACAACGGGCCTGTAATCCGCGGTCGTTCAATTCTGGGGCCCTGGAAATGGCTATAAAATGTAGGGCCTCAAGCTGTCCGCTCCGCCGAAGCGGGCCTCATCATGCCACAGTTCAAGGGGAATACAATACGGGTTGGATACGGAATCTATCCCACCTATAACCTGGTATCAGAAAGGGCGTCCCGCTTCGGGGGAGAGATCCAAGATGGGGCCGGGGCACTGAAAAAACAGCCGCTCCGGTAAGCGACGGCAGGGTTTACAACGTTTCAGGAAGTTCCTGCAAGTAAAGTCGGTCGTTGAACGCGTCTATGGAAGGGGACCCGTTCCGGATGCGGATGATCGTCTTGGATGCCGGCTCCACGCAGACAGACCTGAATTCCGAAAGGCTGATATTTTTAATCCGGCAGAGGATGGAAGCGATGGTGAAATTATGGGAAACGACGAGACTGTTTCCCCGTTGTGAAAGGGCGTTTTCGATGACCTTCCATGCCCGAATCTGCACGTCCAGAAGGGATTCCCCATGAGGCATCTTCACGGAAGCGGGATTTGACAGCCAATGCCTGATGAAGTCTTTTTCACGGGCCATCAGCTCCTGATAAAAAAGGCCTTCGAAATCGCCGTTATCCATTTCCCGCAGGCCTGGATCCAGATGGATGGGCGCCGAGTGATACTGATTGATGATTTCAGCCGTTTTCCGGGCTCGAATCAGAGGGCTTGAATAGATCGCATGGATCAGGCAAGTGCGCAACGACCAGGCAAGCTGCCGGGCCTGGTGCAAGCCGGCATCGCTCAGGTCAATGTCGCAGAAACCCTGTATCCTGCCTTCCTTGTTCCAGAGAGTTTCCCCATGGCGGATGAGAATCAGTTCCATCCTGTTTCCCCGATCGTAAATTCCCATGAAAGCCGCCCTTGTTAAAGAGGATGACGATCACCATATTAGCGGTGTAACATTTTCAGCGGTGAAATTTCCGCTCATTATATTCACAGGAAAGATGAAGATGCAAAATGAAAAAAGAAGCGCTGGATTGCTCATGTACTGCTACCGGGATTCAGAGCTGGAAGTCCTGCTGGTTCATCCCGGAGGGCCCTATTGGGCAAAAAAGGACGACGGGATCTGGTCTATTCCCAAAGGCGAGTATTCCGACCGGGAGGATCCCTTCGAGGCCGCGAAACGGGAGTTCCAAGAGGAAACGGGATATGTGGCGGAAGGGAATTTCCTGGCATTGACACCGAGAAGACAGCCTACAGGAAAGCTGGTCAGCGCCTGGGCTGTCGAGGGAGACTGTGATGCCGCGGCGATAAAAAGCAATACCTTCACGATTGAATGGCCTCCTCAATCGGGCAAGAGGGCTGCCTTTGCGGAAGTGGATCGTGCCGAATGGTTTTCACTGGAACAGGCAAGGATCAAAATGCTCAAAGGTCAGGTGGGATTCATCGATGAACTGTTCAAAATCCTGCAGGATGATTCATGCCGGGAAGAGGAGGGCGGGTAACCCCGCCGGATTGCTCCGGACCTCTTCCGCCTTCATTTCCTCAGCCGGGTAAGGCTTCAGGAGAGAGAGCAGCTCTTCCCTGTTCTGATTCCCCCGTTTAATCCAGGCCGAGGCCCGATCCGTTGTCAGGATCACCGGCATCCGGTCGTGAATCGGCCTAACCAGCTCATTGGCTTCCGTGGTGACGATGGTGCAGGTCTGCAAGGCTTGCTGATCCGTTGTCAACCAGCTTTCGTAGAGGCCTGCGAGGCCGAAAGGTTTTCCCAATTTCAGGCTGAAATAAAAAGGCTTTTTCCCCCTCTCCAGCTTCTGCCATTCGTAGAAGCCATCGGCTACAATCAGACACCGGCGTCTGCGGAAGGCGCTTCTGAAACTCGGTTTCTCCGCAAGCGTTTCACCCCGGGCATTGAACATCCGGCGCCCGATGGCTGGATCTTTCGCCCAGGAGGGGATCAGCCCCCAGCGGAAATTGACCAGGCGATTCCCCTCCGCTGGATTGGCGTGAATGACGGCGGTGATCTCTTGTCCGGGGGAGAGGTTATTGCCTGTCCGGTAAGCGCAGGCCAACTCCCGGATTTGGAAGATCTCAAGGATTACCGATAGATTGGTCAGGAGGACAAAACGGCCGCACATTTTTCAATTCTTTGGAGCCCTGTCCGGCAAAGGGTGCGCCATTTCAGGAAAAAGATCCCAGGCGCCGAGCCGGACGGTTTGGGTCGGTGCGCCCGGACCGCGAAGTTTTTCCCAGGGGATTGCCGCCAGAGAGGTTTCTCCTTTAAGCAGGCGCATAGAAGCAGCGCTTCGGCGAGGAAACTTTCCCCTCCTTTTTGAGCCTGGCAAGGATACTGGAAACCTCTTCCTTGTCCATTTCGGCTTTCTGGGCGATGTCTCCCGGCCGCATGGGTTTGCCCTCTTTCGCCATCATCTCCAGGACGGTTTTCTCTTTCGGATCCATAAGTCATCCTCCTGCGTTGCTCGCGTTGAGTAGAATTTGGAACAGTTTTCCATATTCGGGAGGTCCCGTCAATGGCATTTCTCTTCCTTGTTCAGAAGGAAGGTCGGGGTTGCCCCCGGGGTAAAATTGCCCGTTGCCCCGCTGGATTTTCCCTTTTCTGTAAATCACAGTTTTCCCCTGGCATAGGTTCCGTAATGAGCCCGTATTGTTTTCTTCTCCATGTGTGTAATAATGATGGTTCATTAGTGAGGCGAACCGTTTGCTTATAACTCGACCAGGGATCTTGAAAGAGGGGACATGATGAAGACGAATTACATTGAATACCTGAAGACGCTGATCGGAAGAAGAGGAAGACTGGAAATGCCGATTGATGTCCCCTATTACACCCTTCGCTTTAATGAATCCAGTGACGGGTGTGGAAACGCCCATCTTCTCAAGGTTCAGGATTATTTTGTGGTCATCCATCATGATCTCTACGGGCGGCTCGAAATTCCTCATAGCGGGCTTTTCTCTCTGGTCATCCACTAACCCTCATGCCCGGCACGGCTACAACGAAGGATGACAATAATCAATCACCTGGATTTCTTTACTATGAATTCGGCAGGTGAACCCTGCGAAATAAGGAGGTGGGAAGGACGGCATCCCGGAGCCGCCTTTGACTCTCCGGAACGCTCGACGGGGCGTCTCTTGATTCCGGTTCGTTCCATTCCGTCGCCCAGGCCCCTCTCTCTTGACTTATAAGCCATGGAGTTTCCCCGTCCTGCCCTCCCCCGCCAAGCCTAATCGAAATCATGCCCTCCAACGCCCTCTGCCTGAACGGATAGGGTCTCGGGGCCGACATGGGCGTTAACAACCTGCCCCTGAGCCCCATGCACCGCGGTCATCAGGACAGCCACATGGGGGAGGGAGGCCTCCCGTCAGATCCAGACCTGTTCTAATCCTGTTCACCCTGTTCAGGTTTTTTCGGTCGTATTTTCAGGGGAAAGCGCCAGTGGAGAAGAAAAGCATTGGTTTCCGGCAAAATTCATTGTAAGGAGAGAGCACCCCAATCAAGAGCAGGAGGAAGTGATGGACTACAAACTCGTGAGAAAAAAAGTTTACGGCGTCGTGATTACGGAAATCAAGTTGGAAGACAAAAAAGCCAAGGAAAAAGAGAAGTTTCTCCATAAAATTTTTCTTGATGATTTCGACATCTTTGAAATCATCGATCCCAGTGAAAAAGTCGTCGGCTTGATCCCGAATCCCAACCTTGTTGGCGTTTATGCGGAACTGGAAGACGGCACGCAGTTGAACCTGGGCTATGAATGTCCCGAAGAAGAATCCCCGAGCAACTGGGATGAGGAAGCACAATGGGCCATCGAGGAATGGGAAAAAGAGCAGGCGATGGAGCAGAGTCCGGAAGAGGCGGGCAGCTAGTTTTCGAGAGCTTTACGCCGGCAGGCGGCGGTGCCCTGTGGAGAGGCCCGTGGATGCAAGGGATCGCTGAGTGAAAAAGGTCGTGGCTCCAAGAAGTTCGAACTCCGATCAAGAACGCGCTTCAATCGTGCCCTGCGACAGGCTTTCCCCTGAGGCGTTAAGGGCTGTCATTGAAGAGTTCGTTACCCGGGATGGAACGGACTATGGAGAAATCGAAGCGCCCCTTGAACGGAAGGTCGCCCAGGTTTATGGGGAATTGAAATCCGGAAAGGCATTCATCCTCTTCGACATAAGAACGCAGACCTGCAATATCTTGTCGAAAAATGATCCAGCCCTGAAGGGCTTGGCGGGATGGACAATTCAAGAAAAGGATAACGGTTAATGGCATCGCAGTCGAAAAACAAAGCCGGGGCGGTTGCAAAAGCCACCGAGGTTAAGGGCAAAGAGAGTTTAATCGCCAGGTGTTTCGGTAAGCTCAAGGGCTTCTTCTCCGGGTCGAAAGAGGAGGCGCCGGTCAAAAAGGCGGCGTCAACGCCCAGGGCGGCATCCAGAACTCCCAAAAAAGGCAGGAAAAAGCGGAAATAAAAAGATTGCAGAGATTCCGCTCCTCTGGCTAAGAGCCCTTCTCCTCTTCGGCGATGACCTTTTTGAGGTCCGCGGCCAGGCGCTTCAGCTCTTCGCGATCCAGGTCCAGGGTCATTTTGCCGCCTCCCGGATGTGAGAAGGTGACGGCGGCACCGGTCTGGCTTTTCTCAACCCGCCACTTCCCTTCCCTGGGGAGTTTCACCTGCTCGGACAGCCAGTCGACAGGATCGAATTCCGCGATTTGAAGAAGCACGCCGAAGGCATGGCGGGGGTGGATGAAAATCTCCTTCCAGACGGCGCCGGAATACTCGTTGTGGCCGAAGAAGGGAATGCCATGCGCTTCAAGATGCTTCATGGCCTTTTGGAGATCCGGCGTCTGGAGGGTGATATGGTGAACGCCCCCTTCCTTTTTCCGGAGAAAGCCATCGAGATAGCTCCCCTTCCCGGTAGGCGAGATAATCTCCAGCCGGGACAGGTCGCCCAGGGAAAAGAGCTGCCAGAAGTAATTCATCTGCGGGGCTCCCATGGAGCCGACGCAAGTGACAGCTCCCAGGATGTCACGGAAAAAATGCTCGGCTTTTTCCCTGTCTCTGACTGCGATGGATACGTGGTCGATGCGTGAAATCAAAGTTCTTCCCCCCTTCCTCTCCATTTACCCCAGCTTCTTCATGGTTATCATCGAAAGTACCCCAATTGGCAAGGATAAATGTCGTTGCCTGCTCCCCCCGTGAAAATCTCTTCCCTGAACCATTCCGGAATCCCCGGCGTGTCCCTACCTTTAAGCGGAATGACGGACTCAAATTACGTCTCACCCTTAAAGCCGATTACCGGGTTCTCGGTATTGGGCATCTTGGATAAAGCTGATTAAATGACGGCAAATATGAAAATCCACCCGTGATGGAAGCCCTCCGGTATGAGGAGAGGCAGGCAGGTTGTGGAGCTCCAGGGGAGGAATGGAGGGGCTTCATGCTCTTCGCCCGCGGGCTTGGATATTCTCAGACGACACGGAGCGCTGGCTCCGCTGACCTGAAGCACAGGGATTCTGATTCACGATTCGGGGAAGAGAAGGAACGTTCTCCGGCACAGGATCCACGACCACCCGGAATCAGAGGCTGAAAAAGCATGATCGCAGGAATTCGGAAGTTCGTCGCCCGTTTTTTTAAGAGTAGCGCCCGGGATGCAGAGGGGAGCGCTCCGCGAAGACGCTCATCCGCCGGCAAGCCTCTGCCCACCATTTTTTATTCCGAGGTCTCCCCGATCTACCGCTTCAAGGTGGAACGCTCAAAAATGATTCGATTCCGGATCTTTTGAAGAAAGGTTTCGCAAACGGGCCTGGCGGATGGCGATGTCAAGCCCCAAAATTTACCAGTAACGGCTCTGAACCTGAAAAACGGGCTTCAACGCCCTGTCGACGGCGGCCTGATTCGCCTCCGCCGCTATCTTCCCGAAATCCGTAAAGGAAAGTCCGGCCAGCTCTTTCAGGACGGCCTTTACCCCGTCCCGCAGACCCGACAGATTATACCCTCCTTCAAGGGTCAGCACGACCTTGCCGCCGCAGCATAAATCCGCAATCCTCATGATCAAACGGGTCAGCCCGGCAAATCCCCGGGGCGAAACTTTCATGCCGCCCAGGGGATCTCCTCGGAAGATGTCGAAGCCGGCCGACACCAGGATCAGGTCCGGGCGAAAAACCGGAGCGGCGGCTTTCAGGATTTTCTCGTAAATGGCCGCGTATTCCCCGTCACCGTATCCCGTGCTCAGCGGGACATTGACCGTAAATCCCTCTCCCTCCTCTCTGCCCACTTCACCATAGGCCCCGGTGCCCGGATAATAAGGATACTGATGGGTTGAAAAATAGAGGACGGAGGGATCCGTTTCGAAAGCATGCTGTGTGCCATTTCCGTGGTGGAGGTCCCAGTCGACGATGAGAATCCGTTCAAGATGAAGAGCCTTCTGGGCATGCCTGGCACCGATGGCCACATTGTTGAACAGGCAAAACCCGCGGCCCGCGTTCGCTTCGGCATGATGGCCCGGGGGCCGCACCAGGGCGAAGGCGTTGTCCAGATCTCCGGAAGCCACGCGATCAACGGCTTCGCAGAGCCCTCCGGCAGCCAGCAAGGCCGCTTCGGAAGAGCCCGATGACGTGACCGTATCCGGATCCAGCCAGTCGTAGTTTTGTCCCGCCGTTGATTCTACCCGCTTCACATAACCCGGCAGATGGATACGGTGAAGCTCCTCCATGGTCGCCTCTCTGGCCGGGATATCCTGAAATCGCCCCGCCATATCGGAACCTTCAAGCATGTCATAGATGACTTCAAGCCGGCGAGGGCTTTCCGGGTGTCCCAGGCCGGTTTGATGATCCAGGTATCGTTCGTCCCTTACAATGCCCGTCCCTCCCATGATTCCCTCCCGACTTCAGATATACTTCCTTTTTACCGTATTTTCGGCCGGGAGAAAAGGGCCGGGAGACACGTAACCGTCTGGCAACTCATCTTCCAATCCATTATTCCCCGTCCGGAATGACCGCCCCCATCAGAGAGTAGGCCTTCATCCGTCAATTGCGATTTGAAGAAAGAGGTATTGAAAAATTCTCCCGCTGGGGTAAGCTGATTCCGTCGTGCGGAAATTGATTATCCATGCCGTTTCAGATATACAATGTCCTTGACGCCGCTGCGGAAAAGATCGTGGAGGCGGCAGTCAAAGTCGTTTCCAACCCCGGAGTATGGGGAAATCGTACGGTCATTTTTTCGAAGTGAAGGAGCTTTTTGGTGAATATCTTTTACGAAGAGGAAGGGATGCATTATGAGGGGAACTGCATCCGGCCGCCCAGTGAAGCGGACAGCATACTCCTGCAGGCGACCGTGGGCTGTTCGCATAATCGATGCACGTTCTGCGGCACCTACCGCGACGTACGCTTCCGGATCAAGGATGACGGGGTCATCCTGAGCGACCTCCGCTACGCGGCCCGCCGTATGGCCCATCGGGATCGCCTGTTCATCATGGACGGGGACGCCTTGATTATGCCCCAGAAACGGCTGCTGTGGCTTCTGGAGCAGATCCGGGAACACCTGCCGCAGGTCAAGCGGGTGGGCGCCTATGCCAATGTCAAGAGCATCCGGAAGAAATCACTGGAAGAATTGAAGGAGCTGCGCCGCCATAACCTCAGCATTCTCTATTACGGCGTTGAAACGGGTGATGATGAAGTTCGAGCGGCCATCCAAAAAGGGTCCGACGGGGCGACCTGCATTGAAATGGGGCGCAGACTGAAAGAGGCGGGCATCCAGGTGTGGGTCACCGTTCTTCTCGGCATCGCCGGCCGCGAAAAATCCCTTCGCCATGCCCGAGCGACGGGGGAGTTGCTCAGCGCCATGGATCCGGATTTCGTCGGCGCGCTGACGGTGATGCTCATTCCCGGAACCCCGCTGCACCGGGATTTCAGAAACGGGACCTTCAAACTCCCCAGTCAAAGGGAACTTCTGACGGAATTGCGGGAGATGATCACCTATACGAATCTCACCCGGGGATATTTTTTCTCCAACCATGCCTCCAACTACCTGCCGATCAAGGCGAAACTGCCCAGCGGCAAGCAGAAGGCCCTTGATCTGATCAGCGCCGCCCTGGAGGGAGAAATCCGCCTGAAACCGGAGTGGATGCGGGCGCTGTAAAAAGGGATCGTAGGGAAAATGAGGCAGGCGCTGAAAATATCACACAAGATTCAGTGTTCATAAGCGATCCAGGGGGGCAACATGCCGGAATGCACCTGCTGTAAACGGGAAGCGGAAAAAGTAGCGAAACTCAACTTTGCGACGTTAGATGGAGCGGAATTCAAAATCCAGATCTGCGGAGAGTGTGCGAACAGGATCGATGAAAAGTGTTCCGGCCTCATCGTGTGCCGAAACTGCCGGGCCGTCCTCTGGATGGAGAACAGGGAGGAAGATCAGCCCTCCATCCAAGTCCAGGAAGAATGCCGCCGGTGTGCCGAACTGCCCGAAGCCGCGCAAATTTTCCCCATGGTATGAGGTTGCTTGCTGCAAATCCACGGGATTCGGCACACAAAGAGAAAAAGAGCAGGAATGGGTTGCAGAGCGCTGGTCAGTCTCTCCCTCACCACCTTCCCCAAATTTTATGGCCAATATCATTGGCCAATCCTTCCATTGATAATGGGATTGGCGGTAATATCAAATTCCTTTGAATTTCTTTAGTTATTTCTTACGAGATGACCCTGGCGTAAGTACCTTGTTCGAGACAGGGATGACCCCAAACTGGCCATGCTCTCAGGATCTCTCAATGACGACATCCTGGTCCACGAACTGCAAATATGCATCCAGCCGGAAGAAAAAGCCCTCCGTTAGGCCAAACCTTGCAGGCCTTCACTGAGATCACGGTACTCCTGAAAATCTGGCAGAAAATCGGACTTGGCAAAGGCCCTGATGGTCACTCCGCTCTTTACCTCTACTGGAATAAGCCTGTCGCAGTCGTTCACAGCGTCCTTTATTGCATCAAAGCTGTCTCTCGCTAGCTGTTTCACATTCGGAATGCGCGCATCCAAATGAGCTCGTATTTGATCCCGATTATTCCAACATTGATTAATTTTAATTTTAATATCCTCAGCTACATTAGGATATGCCACATACTCTTCCAGCCCTGCAATTCTGAACATACCACTGGTCTTGTGTGACTTTGGTCCATGACCGTGCATGATAACCACCGTCGGCACACTTTGCGAAATTGCAGCGACAGAAGCATGAAGACGTCCGGTAACAAACATGTCGAACTGTTTGATGATGGCTTTGGTTTCCCAAGGAGTATAAACATTGTCTATACATAAGACATCGTCCATATTGACATTGCCCCTTTTCCCCACGACTATTTGCAGTTGCTTAACGATGGGATAATCCCTTCCCCGGATCAGCTTGAAATTTGGCGGCAACTCAAAACCATTTTGGTGGGACATTAACACAACCCTTGTCCCTAGATCATTGACCATAAATTCAACCGCTTCGGCAAACGGGGTGAATTCGTCGTCACAACGGGGCCATTTATCATATGGACCTTCCAGCATATTAAAGCCGCAGAGGATAAAGCCAATGGTTTTCCTGCTGTTATGTATTATTTTTTCTTTTTCTATTATTGCGGTCATTTCGTGATCAGGGGTTGGCTCAAACAAGAAGCCGGGACAGGCAAAACTTTTTACCCTGGCAATGTCAAAACCATTACTTTTTAGAAGATCTGCTGAAACAGCCTCACGGTTTGCCACCAGCTTAAAGTCTTTAAACACGACTCTGGCAAATTCTGTTGTTCTGTCGTCATTGAAATGACCTTGCGAGCCGGCCAGCATTATCGTGGGTTTGCCTAAAAGCTGAGCCACTCTGTCTTTAATCAATCCCACCAGGAATCTGTCTTTGCCGACCGGTTCTGCATGATCTCCCCACATTTCACCACTAAAATCGAGTACAAGGTCACTTTTCAAAACCTCATCGATGTAGGGAGAACTGCGGATCAATTTACCGGTTTGATTATAAATGACAGCAATTCCCAGTTCCTCCAGTGCTCTTGGAACATCGTTTTCTTTCCACGCATAAAATAACTCCATGGGCAAACAGGCAACTTTTTCCCGTTCACAAAATTTATCCGTCATTTGAAAGGTGGTAACAAGCTCTACACCTGGAAAAACCCTGTGTAATTCCCTGACCAATGGCTCTATGATATAATAATTGCCAATATTGCCATATTCTAAACGTCCCCAATGCAAAGTACTTTGCCCGGTCAGGAGTATGCGCATAATTCACCCTTAAAACAGAATAAATTTTGTTGACTTCCTTTTAATCGGGAAGAAAAGACCGATCCTGAAATTCAATTATTGAACAGGCTCCATTTGAAAATTAAAATATACTCATTTTTCCATTTTATCACTACGGATTGAATACGGAACCTATCCCAGATAAAAACTGTAAGGTAAATTAGCAGGTTTTATGCAAAATTGGCTATGTGTGTTTGCAATCGAGAACTTACATCTTGCCGATGGATGATCTGATTTCTATTAACGGTCAACGATAAAAGAATTCGTCTTTAGGCAAAAATTTCTCTGTTTTGTCAGCAATGTCGTTATTCTGAATAATTTGGGTTGTCATCATCCCTATGATTTTCCGTATGCAAAATCCGAGGCTTACGGAACACCCATTTCGATTTGAACTGGATACTGATTCCGGAACGGACTGGAAAAGAGACTCCGATTTTAAGTGGACGGTATATCTGGTTCTTCCTGGACGCCTGTTTGTGATTTCCCGATCAGGCGCCCAGGAATAGATTCCTTTGATCTGTTTTAAACATCTTATGACCAAACGCATCAAGATGCACCATTTCGGATACCGTTTTGCGCGAGGGACCTTTCTTCAGTTCAACAGCTGGTATGCCGACAGGAATGACCGCGGCCACCTCATAGCCTTCCGGCAGGCCGATCAATTTCTTGCATGCGTCATGATCCAGGAAACCGACGATAACAGTCCCCAGGCCCAACTCATGAGCTTTCAGGCACAATGTCTGAGTCGCGAGCCCCAGGTCAAACATGTACCAGTTGCTGTGTTTGGTAACATCCTTTCCACTGTAACAGCCGGACAACCCTGTTTTTGCACAAATGACAATAAGGGCTGAGGCGGTAAGCGAACACTTTGCCGCGGGATTATTCGGGGAATATGAATCGGTTACCATCTGTATCAATTCTTTGTCCCTCACCACGACAAACTCCCAGACCTGTGTATTATTCCAGGACGGAGACCAGCGCACTGCTTCGAAGATCAGCTGCAATTGATCGTCCGTAACATTATCCTGGCTAAATTGCCGTACACTGCGCCTTTTAATAATGGCTTCCTGAAGTTCCATGATCTGACCTCCTTTTTTACGTTATGAGTTGACCGGGAATGATCGATGATCCAATAGACACAATGATGATTATTCCTGATTTCTTAACTCTTGGATAAGACTGCACGTTTCAGGATTCAACCGAATCTGGCTAAGTCCCTGATTAAATGGGTGCACCAAGGAGAATTTGAACCTCCGACATCCGGAATTGCAGTTCTCGGCAGGCAAAAATAGTTGAACATTAACCCCCTGATCTTAAGATTTGATATCCTGTAAGTAATTAAAATAAAATCAAAAAACCGATTCTATCCAGTTCTGCCTATTCTATCTCTTTCGCTTCTTTTGCCTTGTTCCTACCACAATTTTATCAAAGCCCAGGATCGGAGTTTCAATTCGATGATCCTTTACCTTCTGTCCCATTGAACGCAATACTCCGCCTATTAACAGGGCATCAAACCGCTCTTAATTCGCTTCCACTTCTTTTTTAACGATTGGTTCCAATTGGATCATGATTTCATCAAATACTTCAGGAGAAAGCACTACGCCCAGTTCATTAAAATATTTTTCTCCTTGAGATCGGATTTCCTGAAATTTTGCCAAAGGATCATTCTCTGCCATACACGTCTCAAAAACGTTCTCAACCACCAGTAAAATCAGTTTCTTTTGTAGTTTCTTCAACTGTCTTTTATTCATTTTGCTTCTTATTCCTCCATTTATAAGATTCCGCCTTCCTTCAATCCTCTGAATGGGATAACGGATCATAAAGCGCCTATGGGACATATAATCCAAAGTTGTGGACAAGATAGAAAGAAGGCGGATCCTCCAAACGTTTTGCCCCAAAAACGCCCCCCTTTTGCAAGAGGGGGAGGAAAGGATGCGCCTATGTCGAATAATGACCGCGATTATTGGGAAAAGCAAGTTAAAGAAGAAGCAAAGAGTGCCTTGGAGTTGATTATCCGCGAAGGAGCCTGTCGGATGCACCGGGCTTTCCTTGAAAAAATCCACTCTTAAGATCACAATAAACCATTAAAGGGGGTAGCAATAGGGTGGCAGGAAAAGAAAAAGGGCTTAACCGTAATTGGCTAAGCCCTTGATTTAATTGGTGCGCCCAGGAGGATTCGAACCTCCGACAT
>CAZKRB010000043.1:20157-28793 GCA_964555065.1 uncultured Syntrophus sp. | reverse complement strand
GTATAGTTTGGAGCGGCGATGGCGGCCAGGATGGCCATGATGGCAATAACGATCACCAGTTCCATCAGTGTAAAACCCTGTGCCTTATAACGTGTCACCCTGCTTCTCCTGAGATCTACGGACATTGCAAATGCTTCTAATGTTTAAAGCCGGAACATCTTATGTGCACAAACACACTTCCGTCAACCCTTATCGATGCGTTAATATTTGATTATATTCACTTTTCTTGCTTTTCTCCACTGAAGCCATCAGGTTTCCCCATGCAATTCATAGTCCCGATGTAAAGGACATTGACTATTTGTTTAAATCATGGGAAAAAACATTAAAAGATTTGTTTGAACAGCAGATTGATCATATTTCGTCATCGAAAATAATAAGGGGTAAATTACAATGGTTATCACCGATTTACTCAAGCAGATTCCACTTTTCGAATCACTGATCGATTCAGAGCGTCAGCGGCTGGCGTCCCTGCTTCACCGCCGTTCGCTTGATAAGGGGGACACCCTTTTCCACAAAGGGGAGCCTGGTTCTGCTTTTTTCATCATCATCAGGGGGGCGATCAAAATCGGTGTTTCCAACAAGCTTGGCGATGAAGTGACCCTGGCCATCCTGAGAAACGGCGACTTTTTCGGTGAAATGGCGCTGCTGGACGAACAGCCCCGATCGGCCGATGCCGCAGCTCTCGAAGACAGTCTGCTGTATGTTCTCAATCGCGAAGATTTTTTCCCTTTCCTGATTCAGAATGAGAACGCCGTTCGTTCCATCCTCCGCTCCCTTTCCATGCGTCTCCGAAGAACGGACGATCTGATCGCGGAACTGTCCTTCCTCACGATATCCGCCCGTCTGGCCAAAAGGCTCATTGAACTCGCGAAACCTGCGCCAACGGGGAAGGAACCTTCCGAATATCGTGTTCAGATGTCTCAGCGCGAACTGGCCGCCTTGCTGGGCGTCACCCGGGAAAGCATTAATAAAGAGCTGAAAATCCTGAAGGATCGGGGTATCGTGACAACCGCCAGGAATGCCATCCTCATTCAGGATCTTGATCGGCTGAAGCGCCGCACCCGCTGACAGACGCTAAAGCCGGTGGTAAAGGAAGAGATTGGTGGCGCATTCACCGATAAAGACGTAGGCCGCCGCCGCGAGGGACAGGAATGGCCCGAAGGGCACGGCATATTTCATATCGCTCCCCTTCGCCAACATGATTGTGATTCCCACCACGGCCCCCACGAGGGAGCTGACCAGCAGAATAAAGAGCAGGGATTTCCATCCCAAAAAAGCGCCCAGCATCGCCAGCAGTTTGATATCTCCACCGCCCATGCCTTCCCGCTTCGTCGCCAGTTCGTAAAGGACGGCAATCAGATACAGAGATCCGCCCCCGATGAGCAATCCCAGCAGCGCCTCCCAAAAAGAGAGGCCCATGACGAAGACCGCCATCAGAAAGCACAGGGGGATGCCCGGCAACGTGATGAGATCCGGGATGATTTGATGATCGATATCAATAAAGGTGATGAGGATCAAAGCGCTGATAAAAATGAAGGCGGCAAAAAATTTCAATGTCGGGCCGAACTTCCAGAAGAGGAACAGGGCCAGGAGGCCCGTCAATCCCTCCACCAGGGGATAGCGGGGGGAAATTCTGGCACCGCAGGAACGGCAGCGTCCTTTCAGGATCAGGTAGCTGACCAGGGGGATATTGTCGTAGAAGCGGACAGGATGGCCGCATGCCGGACAGTGAGACGGAGGCTTGATAATAGACAGCCCTTGGGGAATCCGCCAGATACAGACGTTGAGGAAGCTCCCCACGACGGCACCCAGGACAAAAGCGAAGACTGCCCCCATCTCCATCATCGCCATGCTCAAAAGGCTCCTTTCATCGCGATTCTACCTGCCGATTCAGATAAGGAAGGGACCTCTTTTCCCGTACTCCCGGTCACCGAAAAGGGCAACATATCCTCCGCTGAATTGCCGTGCATTGCGTCTTTTTCTGTCGGGTGCGTTCCCTTCACACCCGCCGGACTGCTCTCGCCCTCTCCTCGAAATCCATCCTTATAAAATATAATCTCACAGACCTGCAACTTTTCCTCAATCGGCACCCGATGGGAATCCTCCGGGCTGGATACCTTCCAATTGCCGTGCCAGTCCAGCCTATGCTTTTTTTACAGGATTCCGCTCCCTGTGTATATGCCATTTATATGCCATGGCCTGCGGTCAATTGGATGAGAAATTGCGCTTCCAAGGGCGTTTCGCCCTCCGTTGCAAGCCTTTTACGCCGCCTCTTACTCGGGGTCCTCATGCCCCGGTTCTGTCCGCAGCACCTGAGAGAAAGACTGCGGGAAATGCAGATTCAGAACCTGAGGCTGACCACCGTACATCCGCCGAATCTCACGTCATCAACAACTCCGCCCCCTTGACTTCGTCGGTTCGCTGCCCTATACCCTTCTGAGTAAGTTCGACAAATTTACTCTGCTTCAAAGCGCCCCGAAGGAGCTTGAATCGCTAATAAGCACGAAAACCTATAATCACTGAAAATCAGGGATCGCGGATTTAAAAAGTCAACTCACGGAAACCTGAGGACAAAGAGGAGAAATTCGGTTTGAAGGATGAATTCTACATGAGGCGCGCCCTGCGCCTTGCCCGGAAGGGAGAGGGATGGGTGAGCCCCAACCCGATGGTCGGAGCAGTCATCGTCAAGAACGATCGCATCATCGGGGAGGGATATCACCGGAAATTCGGGCAGGCCCATGCGGAAATCAATGCTCTGAACCAGGCGACGGAATCGGTCCAGGGATCCACCGTCTATGTGACCCTCGAACCCTGCAGTCACCACGGGAAGACACCACCCTGCGTGGAAAGCCTCATTGCCGCAAAACCGGCGCGGGTCGTCATCGGAACGACCGACCCCAACCCCCTGGTAGGAGGCCGGGGAATCGAGGCCCTGAAGCGCCAGGGAATCGAGACCACCGTCGGGATTCATGAAGAGGCCTGCCGGGAAATCAATGAATCCTTCTTTAAGTTCATCCGGTCCCGCGTTCCCTTCGTTACCCTGAAATACGCCCAGACCCTGGACGGAAGGATAGCCACCTCGACCGGCCATTCCCGGTGGATCAGTTCGCTCCCTTCCCGGCAATTCGCCCACCGCCTGCGCCATGCCCACGATGCCATTCTGGTCGGGATCGGCACCGTTCTTTGTGACGATCCGGAATTGACCGTTCGTCTGGTCCGCGGGATAAATCCCCTGAGGATCGTGCTGGACAGCCACCTCCGGATTCCCCTTTCGGCAAAGATCCTTCAGGAGCAGGAGCAGGCCGGAACCCTTGTGGTTGCAATCGAAGGGGCGGAGAAAGAAAAGCTCTCCCGCTTAAACGATCTCGACGTTGAAACCCTGCTCATCCCCGCCGATTCCTCGGGCAGGATCGACCTGAACCGGCTGTTCCAGGAACTGGGGAAACGGAACCTTGCGTCCGTCCTGGTCGAGGGCGGCGCCGGCATCCTGACCGCCCTGCTGGCGGAAAGCCTCGCCGATCGCCTGATTTCCATTGTAGCTCCGAAGATCTGCGGTCAGGGAATTGACGCAGTGGGGCAGCTTCACATCACCGAAATGGATCGGGCCATCGGATTGAGGTTTCGGAAAATCTTCCGGAAAGGCGACGATCTCGTCATCGACAGCCGTTTCCGCAACTCTGCCTGATTCGGCTCTTCCCGGCGGACGACTTCCTCTCCTAGCCGTCCGGGCGCAGCCCCTTCACCACGGGGAGCTTAAAAGCAGCTCCGCCGCCCGGATGCCGTCCAGTGCCGAGCTTACGATTCCGCCCGCGTATCCGGCCCCTTCACCACAGGGGAAGAGTCCCCGGGCCGCAACACTCTGGCCGTCCTCCCCCCGAACGATGCGTACCGGCGACGAGGTCCGGGTTTCCACTCCGATGAGAACGGCATCTTCCGTGATGAACCCCGGCATCTTTTCATCGAAGAGGACCAGACCCCGTTTCAATGCCTCCACAACAAAGCCCGGCAGAACCCGGTCCAGCGATGCCGCCGTGACTCCAGGGAGGAAACTTGTTTTCAAAGTCCCCTCTGACGGACGGCCGGAGAGAAAATCCGTCAGGCGCTGGGCTGGCGCACGGTAATGCCCTCCCCCCAGGGCATAAGCCTCAGCCTCCCAACGCCGCCGGAAGTGAAGCCCGCCCAGGGGATGGAGAGACTTTCCCGCGAAATCCGCGGTCCGGATGTTCACCACCACCGCACTGTTGGCAAAGGGACCATCGCGCCGCGAGGCGCTCATGCCATTGGTAATAACACCCTCTGCCGCGGCGGTACAGCCGATCACCTGCCCGCCTGGACACATGCAGAACGTGTACACGGACCGGTCAAGGGCGGGAATCTTGGCCGTCAAAACATACTCGGCCGGGGGAAGTTCCGGCCTCCCGGCCCAGGGTCCGTACTGGATTTCATTGATCAGCGCCTGGGGATGTTCAATCCGCAAGCCGGCTGCAAAGGGTTTCGGCACGAGGGCAATCCCCCGGTCCAGAAGCAGGCGGTAGCTATCGTCGGCACTCTGCCCGATCGCCAGAATCAGATGCCCGGTTTCCATTTCCTCCTCGTCGTTGATGACGAGACCGGAAATGCGCCCCTGGCGGATGTTCAGGTCCGTCATCTTCGTCCCGAAGCGGATTTCACATCCCAGGTCTTCAAGATGCTTCCGCAGGCGGACGACCACCTTCCGCAGGCGATCCGTCCCGATATGGGCCTTCGCCTCGACCCGGATCTCCAGCGGGGCGCCCATTTCAACGAAAATCTGCTTGATCCAGGCTGTCCGGGGATTTTTCGCCCGGCTGGTCAGCTTCCCATCGGAGAAGGTTCCGGCGCCCCCTTCTCCAAAATGCACATGACTTTCCCGATGAAAGCGTCCCGTTCTCCAGAAATCCTCCACGTCCCGGAGGCGTTCCGGCACCGCCTTGCCCCTTTCGATAAGAAGAACAGGTACGCCGGACCGGGCGAGGACGAGCGCCGCAAAGAGCCCGGCCGGCCCGGCGCCGACAATGATCGGCCTTTTACCGGTCCAACGGGCGGGGTTCGTGATGTCATTGGCGGCCGGAGATTTGGCGCCCGGCGTTTCCGTCACCGCAGAAACCCGGCGGTCTGCCATCTTCGGGATCGGGAGCGCCTCCGGGAGCGTGATCTCGACGGCGTAGACAAAACAGGGGGGGCGGTTCCTCCGGGCATCCAGTGACCGCCGCTTGATTTCCAGCTGCGAGATATGCTCGACGGGAATGCCGAGAATCTCCGCCACGGCGTCCTGAAGTCGATCCTCGCCATCACCGGTTGCCAGCGGGATATCAATGATTTTCAACCGCATCATCAGTTCCTCATTGAAAGGCAGGCATTTTTGTTATAAAGATACGGCGAATGCAAGCCTGAAATAAACGAAGTTGTGTTATGGCTTGAACGAAGGATTTTATCAAGCGGAAGCCACTCTCAGAGTGAAGGCGCCTTAGACAGCCTGACCCCCTCGAGTGCCCGATTTTCGGGAACATTTCAGTGAGGAAGTGCCCCCGTTAGAATTCCAGCAGAGGATAATCGCTCTTGCCCGAAGAACCGCGGGGTTGTTCCGAACAGTCCCGGCTCCCTCCCTGACGATTGGGAAGGGGGGGTCTGAAGAAGGAGGCAAAAAGAGGCTGCGGTTATGCCATGGTATGCAGTTCACACAAGAAGCCGGCACGAAGACAAGGCCTATGCCGGCCTCGTTCAGAAATCCATCCCGTCTTTTCTGCCGAAAATCGAGGTCTGGAGCAAACGAAAAGACCGGCGGAAGAAGATGATGGCGCCCCTTTTCCCCGGATATCTCTTTGTCGAGCTGGTCACCCTGGATAATCAGTCAAAACTGGACGTGCTGAAAACCTTCGGCGTCGTCCGCATCCTCGGCAAACTGACGGGATCCGAGCCGATTCCCGTTCCCGACGACCGGATTGACGCCATTCGGCGCATCGTGGAGTCCAGGATCGAAGTTCAGAGTCTTCAATACCCGCACGTGGGAGAGGCGGCCAGGATCATTGACGGCCCGTTCAAAGGCATCGAAGGCACGGTAAGCAAAACGGATTATGAAAAAGACCTCTTCGTCGTCACGATTGAGCTGCTGCAGCGGTCCGTGGCCATCAAACTGGACAGTTCCCAGATCGAAAGGATGTGAGCACTCACGCGGGAGGGGCGGCCGATGAGCATTGCACCGGAAAAAGAAAAAGCCATTGCCGACCGGATGGACCGTCTCGGGGTTTCGGAAGAGGAGCTGCAGGAGTCCTTTATCCGTTCTTCAGGCCCTGGAGGCCAGAATGTCAACAAAACGTCGACCTGCGTCTATCTCGTTCATCTGCCTACGGGCCTGTCCGTCAAATGCCAGCAGGACCGTTCGCAAGCGGTTAACCGTCTGCTGGCCAGGCGATTGCTTCTCGATCGGATCGAACGGTTGAAAACGGGGCGGATTGCGGCGGAGAAAGCCCGGATCGAAAAGATCCGGCGGCAGAAGAGACGCCGTTCCCAACGGGCACAGGAAAAGATCCTGGAGCTAAAGCACCGGCAGTCGGAAAAGAAGAAACTCCGGGGAAAAATCGGGACGGAAGAGGCGTAGTTCCTCTTTCGGCTGCGCAAGGATCTTCTAGGCGAAACGGCGGAGACGGCCGGGTTGCGCCCGACACGGAACGGCGGAGAACAACTCGGCCCACGGAGAGGCCCTTCGACAGCGAAAAGAAAACGGGAGCGGAAAAGGCAAACCGCTTTTGCCGCACCAGCGAGGAAAAATGAAGGACAAAGTCGCACTGACGACCGATGAGCAGGAAATTCTGGCAGCCCTTCAGGGAGACATCCCCCTGCATCCCCACCCCTTCGCCCCTTTGGGGGAGCGCCTCAAGCTCCCGGAAGAGGCCGTGATCCGGATGATCCAAGGGTTCGCGGACCGGGGCATTCTTCGCAGATTCGGCGCCATCCTGCGGCACTCTCAGGCAGGATTCACCCGGAATGCCATGGTGGTCTGGTCTGTACCGGAATCCCGGGTAGAACTGGCCGGGAAACGCCTCGCCTCTTTCCCGGAGGTCTCCCACTGCTATGAGCGGACACCGCCTTTCGAGGGGAAGTATAATCTCTTTACCATGATCCACCTGAAAACGGGGGAGAGCCTGACCCAGGTGGGGGCAATGGCTGAAGCGGCTGACCTGGACGACTACCAGATCCTCACCAGCGAAATCGAATATAAGAAAAGCAGTATGGTCTATTTTCAGGGCAATGACACAAAAAATGAGTGCAACGTATAAAAAATCCTTATCGGAGCGACTGTTTGAAAGCGCACAAACCCTGATGCCCGGCGGAGTCAACAGCCCGGTGAGGGCGTTCCGGGCCGTGGGCGGCACCCCCCGTTTCATTGACCGGGCTTCGGGTTCCCGGATCTATGACGTCGATGGACGGGAGTACATCGATTATGTCGGCTCCTGGGGACCGATGATTCTCGGCCACAATTTCCCTGCCGTCCGGGAAGCGATCCGGAAGGCGGCCGAACGGGGAACCAGCTACGGCGCGCCGACCCCACAGGAAATTGCCCTGGCCAGAATCATCATCGACGCCTTTCCCTCCATCGACAAGATTCGAATGGTCAGTTCCGGCACGGAAGCGACCATGAGCGCCATTCGCCTGGCCCGCGGCTACACCGGCAGAGAAAAAATTCTCAAATTTGAAGGCTGTTACCACGGGCATGCGGACTCGCTCCTCGTCAAGGCCGGCTCCGGCGTCGCCACCCTGGGCATACCGGGCAGTCCCGGCGTCCCAGCCTGCCTTGCCGAACTGACGATCACCCTGCCCTACAACTCCGCCGACGCCTTCCGCGCCGCCGTGGATCGCTATGGAAACGAACTGGCCTGCGTCATCGTCGAACCGGTGGCCGGAAACATGGGGGTGGTCGAACCCCGGCCGGACTTCCTGGAGACGCTCCGGGAACTGACCCGACAGGCGGGGATCGTCCTGATCTTCGACGAAGTCATCACCGGCTTCCGCCTCACCTATGGCGGCTATCAGCATCTCTGCGGCATCGAACCCGATCTGACCTGCCTGGGGAAAATCATCGGCGGCGGCCTTCCCGTCGGCGCCTTCGGCGGCAAAGGGGCCATCATGGACTGCCTCGCGCCTGTCGGCCCCGTCTACCAGGCAGGCACCCTCTCAGGCAATCCCCTGGCCATGGCGGCGGGGATCGCCACGTTGGAAACCCTGCGCAACCGCCGGGAGGATTATGGCGCCTTAAATCTCCGGACCGCGGAATTCTGCACCGGGCTGGAAGAGCGGTTCCGGACTGCCGGGATTCCCATCCGCCTCAACCGGGCAGGCTCCCTCTTCACCCTCTTTTTTTCGGACTCCCCCGTGTTCGATTACCGGACGGCCATGCAGAGCGATACGGAACGCTATGCACGGTTCTTCCAGGGAATGCTGGACCGGGGCGTCTATTTCGCGCCCTCCGCTTTCGAGGCGGCCTTTGTCTCATTTTCCCATTCCGCGGAAGATTTCGCGCAAACCCTCCAGGCCTGCGCCGAAACGCTGAAAACGATCAGAGGCGCCCCATGAAGAAGTCCTTTATCACCGGCATTGGAACCCTTCGCTTCCTCGAAGCC
>CAZKRB010000043.1:2182-20057 GCA_964555065.1 uncultured Syntrophus sp. | reverse complement strand
ATCTATTTTTTGACTGCTTTCTGATTGACTTCAGAAAGGGATTCATGGTAAAGCGCAGCGCGAATGGGTAAGAAACCATCAAAAGTGATCATGCAGCTTGCCTATGCCAGCAGCGTCGGCTTGGCGATGGTCATTGCCATTTTTGGCAGCTTGTTTTTCGGGCGGTATTTGGACGAGCAGTTCGGGACCGGTCTGCGCTATACGGTCATCTTCCTCCTGCTCGGCATAGCCGCTGGGTTCCGAAATCTCTATAAAGCGATCAAAAAATATTCCTCTGAGGAAAATTCAGAGACGGACAGCATAGACCGTGACTCCAGTAACGGAAAAAACACTCCTGCAAAGAAGACTTGAAATCACCAACTGGGTGGTTCTGGCTCTCCTTCTCCTCGGCAGCTCCTTCCTGCGCTCCCTCCCTTTCTCTCTGGGGGTTCTTCTGGGAGGGTTGATCAGCATCGTTAATTTTTACTGGCTACAGAAAGATCTCCGTCGGACCTTCCAGCACCTGATGGAGGGAGCCAGAGGTCCCATTCTGTTCAAGTACGGCATTCGACTGGCCGTAACCGCTGTTTTTCTTTATCTGATCATTGCCTACAGCGTCGCCGACGTCATCGGGCTGCTTTTAGGACTTTCCATTGTGGTCATCAATATAGTGTTCACCGTCATCATGGCGTTTCATAATAAAAATTATTTGGAGGAGGTAAGTTAACAGATGCCGCACCCAGTTCTGTTTCTCGAAAATCATTTTATTCCCGCCCATGTCACCTATTCCTGGTTTGTCATGGGTCTATTGATCGTCCTTGCTTTCCTGGCGACCCGGGGAATGGGGATCCTGCCCCACCGCGTTCAGAATGTCATGGAAGTCGTCATCAGCGCTTTTGACGGTCTGGTGACCGACACGATGGGTGCGCACGGGAGGAAATTTTTCCCCCTGATTGCAACGCTTGGCCTTTACATCCTGGTCTCGAACCTGCTGGGTCTCATTCCCGGCTTCGAATCCCCCACGGCCAACATGAACACGACGCTTTCCATGGCCCTGGTTGTTTTTTTCATCACCCACATTGTGGGCATCAAGGTTCACGGCTTCAAATACGTAAAGCAGTTCCTCGGGCCGGTATGGTGGCTCATTCCGCTGATGCTTCCCATTGAGATCATCAGCCATCTTTCCCGGGTCATCTCCCTCACGATGCGACTCTTCGGCAACATCGCCGGGGAAGACGTCGTCCTGGCGGTCATGCTCTTCCTCGTTCCCACAATCATCGCGCCCGCCGCGACCATTTCGCTGCTGATGATCTTCACCTCCATTGTTCAGACGCTGGTCTTCATGCTTCTCGCCATGATGTATATCGGCGGCGCCATGGAAGAGGCCCATTAACCTGGGAACCTTTCTTAAAGGATAAAAAGCCTGGCATCTGTGCCGATGCCAGGCTTTTTTACGTCCTCCGGCAGATCCTTTCCCGCCGTCCGTTCGCTTCCCGGCGGTCTTCCCCTAGGAGCGGAGCCAGCGCGGCGTCGAGAGCTTGCCGAACTACCTCCCGATGTTCTGAATTTGCACCCAGATTTCTTCCCGTCCCAGATTCGTTTTCGCCGAAAAGGGGATCAGTGCTTCGGAAACGGATAAAAGTTCCCCGATTTCCCGCTGTCTTTTTTTCCTTTCACCCCGGGAAAGCTTATCGCTCTTCGTCAGGATGAAGAGCGTCTTGAGGCCATAGAAATCCAGCCAGGCCTTCAGGTCCCGGTCTTCCTTCGACGGCGTTCTCCGGATATCGAGGATGAAGATGACCAGTTTCAGGCAGCTCCGCTCCCGCAGGTAGGTTTCAATCATGGGGCCCCATTCCCTTTTTACCGCCTCCGGAACCCTGGCAAAGCCGTAACCGGGAAGATCAACGAAGAGGTACTCATTGTTCACGTTGAAGAAATTGATAAGCTGCGTCCTTCCCGGCGTATTGCTGGTCCGGGCAAGCTGTTTTCTTTGCAGGAGCGCATTGATCAGTGACGATTTCCCCACATTGGAGCGCCCGGCAAAGGCCACCTCGGGCAGGTCCCCCGGCGGATATCCGGATGGAGAAGTGGCGCTCTTGACAAATTGGACACTCAGAATCTTCATGGCCTGATCTTTTCCTCAACGGCGGAGCCCTCGACGGCAAGCTCCCGTTCGTATCCGTCGCGCTCAAAGGCAATCCCGTACTTTTCCAGTTTCCGTTCAAAAGTCGGACGGGATATCCCCAGGAGGTCACAGATCTCTCCTTTCGTTTTTCCCCTCTCCTCTTTGAGGATTTCCCTGATATGCCGTTCTTCCACCTCATCGAGGGTCAACGGCCTGCGCGGGATTTCCCCCTCCGCGGCCGGAAGCCCCTGATCGGCCGCCCGGATTTCCGGGGCGCCGAAAAGTTCGGGGAAATCAATCGTACCGAGAATCCGCCCTTTGGCCATCACGCTGGCCCTGACCAGCTGATTCTCCAGTTCCCGCACGTTGCCGGGCCAGGAATAGCGGGAAAACGCCTCCAGCACCTCCGGCGATACCCCGGCGACTTTCCGGTGCAGATCCCGGTTGATCTTGGTCAGCAGATGCTTGACCAGCAGGGGAATATCCTCCTGCCTCTCCCTGAGGGGGGGGATCTTCAGGGAAACAATATTGAGCCGATAAAAAAGGTCCGCCCGGAATTTTCCCTCCCGTACCAGCATGCGGAGGTCTTTGTTTGTCGCGGTGATGACCCGGGCATGGACCTGGACTTTATCCTTCCCCCCGACCCTTTCGAACTCCATTTCCTGCAGCACGCGCAGGAGTTTCGCCTGCAGGTTGATGGACATTTCACTGATTTCATCGAGAAAGACCGTCCCGTAACGCCCCAGCTCAAATTTCCCCAGCTGGCGATTGAAGGCGCTGGTGAAGGAACCCTTCTCGTGCCCGAACAATTCCGATTCCAGGAGCGTCTCCACGATGGCGGAGCAGTTGACCGCCACAAAGGGTTCATTCGGCGAGGTATGGCGATGGATGGTCTTGGCAATCATCTCCTTCCCGGTGCCGCTTTCCCCCTCAATCAGAACCGTCGTCCGATTCTGCGAGACAATGCCCAGGGCCTTGAAGATGGCCAGCATGTCCCTTCCCGAACCGATGATCTCCCCGGCTTTGTACCCGGAGAGGTCCCCGGGCGATCGTCCCAGCTGGCGGTCCTTTTCCAGGGTGTCCAAGGCCATCCTGACCGCCGCCAAAAGTTCATCGCCACCGCCCGCCTTGGGAAGGTAATCAAAGGCCCCCATTTTCATGGCCCGGATGGCACTCTCCATGTCGGGAGACGCCGTCATCAGGATCACCCGGGCATTTTCATTTTCCTCCAGCAACTCCTCCAGAACGGTAAATCCATCCACGTCGGGGAGAAAGGCGTCCATCAGGACCAGGTCGGGGCCCTGCTCGACATAGCGGTTCAGACCATCGGTCCCCGTTGATGCCGAACAGATCTCATACCCTTCCCGATTCAGAAAGAGTTCAAATTTTTTGAGCGAGACAGAATCCCCGTCAATCACGAGAACTTTCTGCATGGTTTCTCTGCGCTTCCTGGAGAGGTCGTTGATTTTCCCTTGAGATGGCTCCCGCCATCCGCCTTTTGGCCGTTATGCGGAAACCCGTCCAGGCTACTTCGGCAGTTTTTCCAGTTCCCGGACCAGGACATCCAGAGGCGGCCGCTTGTTGATGTCGTGGACGTCGATATAGCGGATAATCCCCTGCTTGTCGATGACAAACAAGGCCCTTTCCGCCACCCCGTCGGAACGGAGGATCCCGAACTGGGAGGCCGCCTTGCCGTGGGGATAGAAATCGGAAAGGACGGGAAACCACAAGGCGCCCATCTGGCTGGTCCACGAAAAGAGCGTGGGAAGATTGTCTACCGAAATCCCGAGCAGGACGGCATCGTTCTGGTCGAAAATCTCCCTGGTGATGTTATAGCCGGGCCACTGGTCGGAGCACACCGGGGTCCAGGCCGCCGGGACAAAGGAAAGCACGACGTTTTTCTTTCCCCGATAATCCCGCAGAGAAATCGTTTCGCCGGAAACGGCCTTCAAGGTGAAATCCGGCGCCACATCTCCGACCTTGACCTTCAGGGTGCTGTCTGTGGGCTTCAGAAGACCCGGATCATAGATGTTGCCTTTATAGGCCTCGGAGAGGCTGTAAGCCGGGGAAACCTGGAACAGAAAAAACACCGCTCCCAGGAAACAGAATGCCAGGATATGCCCATTGCGCTTCATGATTGCCCTCCTACCGAAGTCCCGTTAGTTTAAGGATCTGGTTCAAAAATGGATCGACCTCCCCGAAGGCCCCCAGTTTCGAATAAACAATCCGGTAAGACCCGCCGGGGGCGTTCCTGATCACAATGAAATAAGGGGTCCGGACCTCGCCGAACTTCTTGTGGAGGGTGAAATCCCCGTCGGGGAACAGGGGGAAAGGAACGGCATACTTTTTCTTGAAAGTCCCCACCTCATAGGCGTTGTTCCCCGCACCGATCCCCACCAGCTTGATCCTGCCCCGCAGCGAAGCCGTCCTTTCGATTTTTTCATACAGGGCGTTCACCTTGGGAGCTTCCGCCTGGCAGTAGGGACAATACATACTGAAGATTTCCAGGATGATGACCTCCCCCTTAATCTGCGGGATTTTAAAGGTGCCGCCGCCGAAGGGCAACAGCCCGCGGGACAGGCCGAGATAATTCCTTTCACCGCCATCCTTGGGAATGGCCAGTTCGAAATCGGGTAGGACACCGCCCACCTGGGGCGGAGAGGCTGACCAGGCATTCCCGGCAAAGATCGTCAGACAAACGGTCATCACAACGGCGCAAAAAGATAAAAAACTTTTCATAAAATTTCCTCCCTGTAAAATTTCATCTGTTTCAAAACAGAGTCTCTGACTCGCCGACTCAGCTGCAGGCATGGCATTCCGGCTCAGACCGCCCGGCCTTCTTGTGTTTCTGTTGCCATCGCTCTCCTGGCTCAGCTCTTTAAGGGATCGTTCCCTCTCCGTTCGCCAGAGAACTTCATGGCGACGAAGACGGGAATCTCCTTCACGGGCCGCTGCACTTTCATCTTGACATCAGGATAATATTGACATAAGTGTATAACCGTCCATTATTTCTGTCCATTTAATCCTGATGGTACGGACGGCAGAGCAAGCACTGATAAACGGTTCATTTGCATTGCATCAATGTATCTTGCTGGAAAGCCTGCCCGTATCCTATCTTTCCGCAGCCTCCTCCAGCATGGTAAATTACAGGATCAATCCAAAGCATGTTTTCTGTTCCTGATGAAGGAGGTTCTATGAGTGAAACAGATTACGGAAAAACGGTGAAAAAGCAGTATAAACAGTTATTGGAAAACTGCAAGGTTCAAATGGACCGTTTCGACCGGGAGCTTCCTCCGCCCCGGGAAGATGTCCACGCCCTGCTGAAGGCGCATGGCGTCTCAAGGCGCGATTTCCTCAAATGGACGTCCGTCATGACGGCAGCCCTGATGCTGCCCCCGGTATTCAAACCGCTGGTGGCCAGGGCGGCGGAGAATTTCAGCCGGCTGCCCATTGTCTGGCTTCACTTTGCGGAATGCACGGGCTGCAGTGAATCGCTGCTGCGCTCAGCCTATCCGGACGTAGCCTCCATCCTTCTGGAGACGATTTCCCTGGAGTATCACGAAACGATCATGGCAGCCGCGGGGGATCAGGCCGAAAAATGCCTGGAAAAGGCCCTCGAAGACTTCCCCGGCAAATTCATCTGTGTCATCGAAGGGGCGATTCCCCGGGGACTCAACGGCCAGTATATGCGCCTCGGTCCGAAAGGCAAGACCGCCCTGGAGATCGGCAAGGAAGTGACGTCCAAGGCCGCCGCCACGATTGCCATCGGAGCCTGCGCCGTCAACGGCAACATTGTCGCCGCCCATCCCAACCCCACCGATGCCGTCGGCGTGGAGAAGGCGCTCGGCATTTCGACGGTCAACATCGCCGGCTGTCCCCCCAATACGGTGAATTTCGTGGGCACCCTTCTGTATTACCTCATGTTCGGCGCCCTGCCCCCTCTGGATTCCCAGGGAAGACCCCTCTGGGCCTACGGCAAGCGCATCCATGATGTCTGCGAGCGGCGTCCGCACTATGACGCCGGTGAGTTCGTGGAAACCTGGGGAGACGAAGGCGCACGGAAAGGCTGGTGCCTCTACAAGGTGGGCTGCAAAGGCCCCTATACCTACGCCAACTGCGGCCATCTGCGGTTCAATCAGAGCATCTCCTGGCCGGTGATGGCCGGCCACGGCTGCATCGGATGCACGGAAATCGGGTTCTGGGACAAAATGGCGCCCCTCGAAAAACCCCTGGGTGAAGGGGCGGTCGGCGGTGGGGAAAGGACAGTCGATGATGTCGGGATTGCGCTGACGGCTCTTACTGTGGCAGGCGTTGCGGCACACGGCGCGTTCACCGCACTGCGTCATGGTGAAAAAGAATCCCCCAGCCACAAAGCCGAATAGAACCAGGGAGGTGATTAGATCATGGCGAAGAGATTAGTTGTTGATCCCATCACGAGAATTGAGGGACATCTGAGGATAGAGGTTGAAGTTGACGAACAGAACGTTATCCGGGACGCCTGGAGCAGCATCACGCTGTGGCGCGGCATCGAAACGATTCTGAAAGGCCGCGACCCCAGGGATGCGGGCCTGATCGTTCAGCGCTTCTGCGGCGTCTGCACCTATGTGCACTACGAGGCGAGCATCATGGCCTGCGAAGATGCCTTCGGCATCAAGCCTCCCCCCAATGCCCGCATCATCCGGAACCTGATGCATGGGGCCTGGTTCCTCGGCGACCACATCATGCATTTCTACCATCTCCACGGTTTGGACTGGGTCGACGTGGTCAGCGCCCTTTCTGCAGACCCCAGGAAGGCCGTTGAACTGGCCCGAAGTGTTACCGACAACCCTTACAACTGCTCTGAAACCGGCTATAAGGCCGTTCAGGAACGGATCGGCAAATTTGTCAAGTCCGGCCGGCTGGGACCCTTTGCCAATGCCTACTGGGGGAATCCCTCCTACAAGCTGACTCCCGAGGCCAACCTGGTCATTCTTTCCCACTATCTGGACGCACTGAAGGTTTCCCAGGTTGCGGCCCAGGCTCAGGCCATTTTCGGCGGCAAGAACCCCCATCCCCAATCCCTGGTCGTCGGCGGCGTCACGTCCGTTCTGGACATGATGAACCCGAACCGCCTGGGAGAATTCCTCTTCCGCGCCAAGGAAGTGCAGGACTTCTGCGAACGGGCCCTCATCCCCGACGTGATTCTGGCCGCACGATACTACAAGGATGAAGGTCTCGCCGGAATCGGCGGCGGGGTCAAGAACTACCTCACCTACGGCGGCTTTGCCCTGGATGACGGCTACACCAGCTACCTCTTCCCGAGAGGCGTCGTGAATAACCGGGATCTCGCCCACCCCCAGACTCTCGACGAAACCAGGATCACCGAGGGAGTCACCCATGCCTGGTATGAAGGCGACAAGGCCCTTCATCCCTACAAGGAAACGACGATTCCCAAGTACACGGGTTACGACGCAGCCGGCCACCTGAAGGGCAATGAGAAGTATACCTGGTGCAAGGCACCGCGATATAACGACCAACCCTACGAAGTCGGCCCCCTGGCCCGGATGATCGTGGGATATGCGATGGGCGACAAGCGGATCAAACCCCTTGTGGACTCCACCCTCCAGGCGACGGGCCTTCCCGCCACCGTCCTGTTCTCCACACTGGGCCGGACGGCCGCCCGGGCCATCGAAACCAAGCTGGTCGGGGAGCAGCTCGAAGGCTGGGTCAACGAACTGGTGGCCAATATGAAGAAGGGCGACACACGGACCTGGACGGAGTGTGTTGTCCCCAAGGAAGGACAGGGGCGCGGAATGACGGAACCGCCCCGTGGGGCGCTCGGCCACTGGATCCGGATTGAAGACCACAAAATCGCCAACTATCAGGCTGTCGTGCCCTCCACATGGAACTGTTCGCCGCGGGATGAGAAAAACCAACGCGGTCCTTACGAGGAATCCCTGGTCGGAACGAAGCTGGCAAAGGCGGATCAACCCCTGGAAATCATCCGGACGATCCACTCCTTCGACCCCTGCATGGCTTGCGCCGTTCATGTGATCGATCCGCGGACCAAAGAGATCCGTAAGTTCCGGGTTGCCTGACAAGGGAAAGGAGGTTGCCATGGAAAATCTGATACCTCATAAACACTGGTCCGTTGCCATTCGCATCAATCACTGGGCTATGGCGCTGGCCATCTTTGTCCTGATCGGCACGGGGTTTCTGATCGCTGAACCTTTCACCATTTACGGTGGTCAAACCACTCTGAAGTTCTCTGTGGGAGACATCCGCTTCTGGCATATCCTCTTTGGAGTTCTGCTGTTCTTTCTGTTCCTCTGGAGGGTCTACCTGGCTTTCTTCTCCACCTTCAAGGCGGACTGGAAGGATTTTCTGGCCTTCACGCACATTCCCAGCACGATTCAGCAGATCAAGTTCTACCTGCTCATCGATAAAAGGCCGCCTCCTCATGGCGGGCTTTACGGTCCCATGCAGTCCCTGGCCTATCTCGGACTTATGGGCATGGTCTTTTGCATTCTGGTCACCGGGGTCATTCTCATGGGTGCCGGATACCATGCAGCAGGATTTACCGGTGTGGTCTATGCTGTCCTGAAGCCATTGGAAAACTTGCTGGGGGGATTGGCCGGTGTGCGTTACCTGCACCACATCCTGATGTGGGGCTTCATCCTCTTCATCGTGGTCCACGTCTACATGGCCTTCTGGTATGATGCCGTCCTGAAAGACGGTACGCTATCTTCCATGGTGAACGGTATCATGTTCGAGAAGAAAGAAGAGTGACTTGAGATAGGCCTGGAAGATCAAGACGATTGTGGGGAAACTTGAGAAAGGGGGAAATAGATAATCGCCCCCTTTGTTGACTGACGAAATGGCTGACAGGCAGAAACAGGCAATTACGATCCTGGGGCTGGGCAACATCCTGATGAAGGATGAAGGCTTCGGCGTCCACTTTCTCCGCTGGTTTGAAAACCGCTGGTCTCTCCCCGATGCCGTGCAGGTGCTCGAAGGAGGAGTGATGGCCTATTCCCTGCTGGAACCGGTCTGCTCCTGCCGGCAGCTGATTGTCGTGGATGTGCTGAAGACGGATGACGAACCGGGGTCGGTTTACCGGTTACCCCTGGCGGAGCTTGAGCCGAAACTCCCGCCGCCGACGTCCGCCCACGAGGTTCAGTTTCTCGATGTCCTCTGCAAGGCGGAACTTCTGGGAGAAGCGCCGGAGGTGGTTTTTCTCTGCATCGTCCCCGTCGATTTCCGGGACATGGACCTGGAGCTGTCCCCTCTTCTCCGGGAAAAGTTCCCCCTCATGGAGCGGCTCCTGCTGAAGGAGCTCGACCGCCACGGGATTTCCCCGGCAAAAAGGTAGCTCCACATGCATGAACTGTCTCTCGTCGAATCGATCCTGCAGATCATCGAGGATTATGCGGCCCGGGATCATTTTACCCACGTCAACGCCCTGAAGCTGTCCTGCGGCCGGCTTTCCGGCGTGGATCTGCACTGCCTCCGTTTTGCCTTCGAGGTGCAGTCCAGGGAAACCCGGGCGGAGGGGGCAACCCTGGAACTGGACTTCCTGCCCATTGTGATTTCCTGTCTGCACTGCGGAAAAACGATCGAAGTCCCCCGCTTTGATCTCTGCTGTCCGGAATGCGGCGCTCAGGAGGTGCTCCTGATGGGCGGAACGGAGGAACTTCAGCTTCTGGAACTGGATGTGGAGTGATTTTCCGCTGCCGATTCAGCACTGCTGCGGCTTTTCGGAACATCGAGAGGAATTTTTCCGAATCATGCCCTTTGCCGAGGCCCCTTCATTTCGTGCTTGATAAGTTTTACTTTTATGAATTATGTTGCCAATCTGGAAGAAAATAAAAAAGCGTGTGAGCGTTCCCCATGTGTATCGCCTTCCCCGGTAAAATCCTTTCCATTGACGAGGACAACTTCGCCGTCATCGAGATTCAGGGCACGAAACGCGAGGTCTGCCTGGACATCGTGGATGAGAACTGTACGGTGGGAGACTACGTGATCTGCCATGCTGGGTATGCCATCCACCGGATCGACGAAAAAGTGGCCCTGGAGGACCTCGCTTTCCTGCAGGAACTCATCGATCATGAGATTTATTGACGAATACCGGGACCCCCAACTGGTTCGCGGACTCCTTGACCGGGTGACAGCCCTGGCAGCCCGAATCGGACACCGGGTCACCCTGATGGAGATCTGCGGTACCCATACCCATGCCATCGGCCGATTCGGAATCCGAAGCCTCCTTCCCTCGAACATCCGCCTCGTCTCCGGTCCGGGGTGCCCCGTCTGCGTGACCTCGATCCGGGATATCGACCGGGCCCTCTATCTGGCGGATCGTCCCGAGGTGGTTTTAGCCACCTTCGGCGACATGCTCCGAGTCCCCGGAACGGGCGGCAACAGTCTCCAGCGGCTCCGCGCTGCCGGGAGGGAGGTGCGCATCGTTTCTTCCGCCCTGGACAGCCTCGCCCTGGCGGCGGAGAATCCGGACCGGGAGGTCATCTTCCTGGGAATCGGCTTTGAAACCACAGCGCCTACCGTCGCCTCGGCCATCGGGAAAGCCCAGTGGAAAAGACAGGGCAATTTCTCCGTCTTCTCCCTCCACAAGACCGTCCCCCCGGTCATTTCCGCCCTGATCGGAGACCCGGAGCTTTCCATCGACGGGTTCCTCTGCCCCGGCCATGTGAGCGTCATAACCGGAACCGCGGCTTATTCGGAAATCCCCGCTTCCGGGCGGGCGGCCGTGATCACCGGTTTTGAGCCGGTGGACATTCTCGAAGGCGTTCTTCTGCTCCTCCGCCAGCTTCTGGAAGGGCGGTTCGAGGTCGCCATCCAGTATGCCCGCGGTGTGAAAAAAGAGGGGAATGTCCCGGCCCGATCGATGATGGCGGAGATCTTCGAACCGAGCGATGCCGAATGGAGGGGACTGGGCGGCATCCCGAAAAGCGGCCTTGCCATCCGGGAGAAGTACGGGGATTTTGATGCCCTGAAAAAAGTGGAACTGCCCGAGATCCGCTCCGCCGAGTTTGAAGCCTGCCGCTGCGGCGACATCCTGCGGGGCGTCATTGCTCCAGAGGAGTGCCGCCTGTTCGGAAAAGCCTGCACCCCGGCAAGTCCGGTAGGCCCCTGCATGGTCTCCAGCGAAGGGACCTGCGCAGCCTACCTGAAATACGAAATACATCACCGAAAGCCGTGACGGACATCCCGTTGCGGACAGGTAAGGAGAGAATCCATGAAAGTAACCGTTGTTAAGAATGTTCTGGATGCCAATGAGCGGATCGCCCGGGATAACCGCACGCTCTTCGACAGCAAGAAGATCTTCGTCATCAATCTCATGAGCTCGCCGGGCGCGGGCAAAACGACTCTGGTGGAAAAGACGATCCTGGCCCTCAGGGACCGCTACCGGATCGCCGTCATCGAGGGGGACATTCAGGACACCTATGATGCAGACCGGGTGTCGGCCCTGGGAATCCCCGCCGTGCAGATCAATACGGGCGGCGCCTGCCACATCGACGGCAATATGATCCGGGATGCCCTGCCCGCCCTGAACCTGGACGAGCTCGACCTTCTCATCACGGAAAACGTGGGGAACCTGGTCTGTCCCGCCGAGTTTCAGGTCGGGGAAAACGCGAAGGTGATGATCCTTAGCACCCCCGAAGGAGCGGACAAACCGGCCAAGTATCCCCTCATGTTCCAGGAGTCCGCCGTTCTCCTGATCAACAAAATGGATCTGCTGCCCTACGTGGACTTTGACCTGGAGCGGGCAAAGCGCACGGCTCTGGCCATCAATCCCGAGCTGAAGATCTTTGAGGTTTCCTGCCGGGATGATCAGGGGTTGGGAGCCTGGTATGCCTGGCTTGCCGGGCAGATCGAGGCGTTTCGGAATTCATGAGCAGAAAGACGCGGCGACTTTCCTGCCTTTTCACCGGCGTCGTCCAGGGGGTAGGATTCCGGCCGTTCATTTACCGCACCGCAGTCCAATTCGGTCTCGGTGGATTCGTCCGCAACACTCCGGAGGGGGTGGTCGTTGAGGTGGAGGGGCCGCCAAAGGAGATTGAGGCCTTCCTCCCCGCCGTGCTGAATCATCTTCCACCGGCCGCGGAGGTGGCGGCCATCTCCCAAAGGGACATGGCGCCCCGCGAAGAATCGACCTTCCGCATTCGCGACAGCCGGGCGGAAGGCGAAAAAGCCGTCCGGATCTCCCCCGATCTTGCCACCTGCGACCGCTGCCTGCAGGAATTGAGGAATCCGGCCGATCGCCGATATCGCTACCCTTTCATCAACTGCACGGACTGCGGACCCCGGCTGACGATTATCCGGGATGTCCCTTACGACCGGGAAAACACCTCCATGACCTGTTTTCCCCTTTGTCCCCAGTGCCGCAGCGAATATGAAAATCCCCTGAACCGCCGCTTTCATGCCGAACCCAATGCCTGTCCCACCTGCGGACCCCGGCTATGGCTTACGGACGAAAAGGGGGCGCCCCTGCCGGAGGCATTCACCGATCCCGTCGCCAAGGCCGTGGAACTGCTCCTCGAGGGAAAAATCCTGGCCGTCAAGGGGCTGGGCGGCTTTCATCTGGCCGTCGACGCCACCAACGAAGAAGCGGTGCGGCGCCTGCGCCACCGGAAATACCGGGAGGAAAAACCTCTGGCCGTGATGGTGGAAAGCCTCGAAGCCGCCGGTGAAATCGCGGTCATCGGGAATAGGGAACGGGAACTGCTGACGTCGCCCCAGCGTCCCATCGTTCTGTGCCGCAAAGGAGGGAACAGGGGGATCGCCCCCTCCGTGGCGCCCGGGGTTCCTGACCAGGGCCTCATGCTGCCCTACACCCCCCTGCACACCCTGCTGCTGGGAAAAGACCTTCCCGCTCTGGTGATGACCAGCGCCAACCAGAGCGACGAGCCGATCTGCATCGGGAACCGAGAAGCCCTGGCGCGCCTGAAAGGAATCGCCGACGCCTACCTGCTCCACAACCGGGACATCCTGGTGCGCTGCGACGACTCCGTCGTGGCCACCACCGAAGAAGCCACGGTCATGATCCGGCGCTCCCGCGGCTACGCCCCGAAGCCCCTTTCCCTTTGCCGCCGTTATCCCGAGGTGCTGGCCCTGGGCCCGCACCTCAAGGCCACCCTCTGCATTCTCAAGGGAAATCTTGCCTATCTGAGCCCCCATATCGGCGATATGGACAGCCCGGAGGCAAGAACATTCCACCAGGAGAACCGGCGGCTCATGGAGCGGATCGCCCAGTGCCGCCCCGAGGTCCTCGCCTGCGACCTCCACCCTGCCTATTACACGACCCGGCTGGCCGCAGAACTGCCTCACCGGGTCCTGATCCCCGTACAGCATCACCACGCCCATATCGTGAGCGTCATGGCCGAGTGCGGCCTTTCCGGCCGGGTCATCGGACTGGCGATGGACGGAACCGGTTACGGCGCCGACGGAACCGCCTGGGGCTGCGAGTTCCTCGTGGCGGAGGAAGCCCAGTTTCAGCGGGCCGGACACCTTCGACCCTACCGGCTCCCCGGCTCGGAGAAAGCAGTGCGGGAGCCCTGGCGGGTGGCCGCCAGTCTCCTGCGGGAAAGCTACAGCGGCGCATGGCCGGAGATCGCCGGGAGACTTGCCCTGCGGGAGCAGGCGCAACACTTCGAGCTGCTGGAGAAGATGATGGACCAGGGCCTGAACAGCCCCCTGACCTCCAGCCTCGGCCGGGTCTTCGATGCCGTGGCGGCCATTCTGGGAATCCGGCAAGTGCTCAGCTTCGAGGGCCAGGCCGCCATGGAACTGGAGGCCATGGCGGCACCGCCGGCGGAAAAAAGCTACCCCTTCGAACTTTGTTCCGAGGGGAGCGAAAATACGCTGGATTTCCGTCCCCTGATCCGGGCCGTCGTCGAGGACCGGTGCGCCGGGATCGGACGGGAGAAAATCGCTTCCAATTTTCATTATACCCTCGCCCAGGCATTGGCGGCTATGACGGCCCGGATCCGTGAGCAGACCGGCATCGAAAAGGCGGTTCTCAGCGGCGGCTGTTTCCAGAACCGGATCCTTCTGGCCGGCGTGATACGGGAGCTGGAGCAGAAGGGGCTTGCGGTTTACACCCACCGGAGCCTGCCGCCAAATGACGGCTGTATTGCCCTCGGCCAGGCCGTTGCAGCCGCAGCCTGTCTGGAAAGGCATGGGGCTGCAACCCAAGAACGGGGGGACCACCCCTGACAGAGATCAAGGAAAGAGGTATCAACAGATGGACCATGATCGAATCCTGCTGGAACACGGAGGGGGCGGATTGCTCAGCCACGAACTGGTTGCCGAGCTTTTTCTTCCCTCTTTCAGAAATGCCTGTCTCGAACGCCTGGAAGACAGCGCCGTCATCACGCTGGGCAACCAGAAGCTCTGCTTTACGACCGATTCCTACGTCGTCGATCCGATCTTTTTTCCCGGGGGAGATATCGGCTCCCTGGCCGTTCACGGCACGATCAACGATCTTTCCGTTGTCGGGGGGAAGCCCCTGATGATGAGTGCCGGGTTCATCCTCGAAGAGGGATTCCCCATGGCGGATCTCCGCCGGATTGCCCATTCCATGGCGGAGGCGGCGAAACAGGCGGGCGTGCCCATCGTGACGGGGGATACCAAGGTCGTGGCCCGCGGGGCTGCCGACGGCCTCTTCATCAACACCTCCGGCGTCGGCCTGATCGAATACCCGGCTCCCCTTTCCGTCGCCAGCATCGAACCGGGGGACAGGGTGATCGTGAACGGCCCTATCGGCGACCATGGCGCAACCATTCTCAGCAAGCGCAGGGAGCTGGGGCTGCTTTCGGAAATCCGCTCCGACTCTGCGCCGCTCAATGGCCTCATCGGGGCCATTCTTGCCGCCTCGCCACGGATCCACTGCATGAGAGACGCGACCCGGGGTGGACTCGGGGCAATCCTTGCGGAAATTGCAGGCCAGTCGGGTCTTTCCATCACGATCGAGGAAGGGAAAATGCCGGTCCGGGAAGAGGTCCGGGGAATCTGCGAGATTCTGGGATTCGAGCCTCTGTTTCTTGCCAATGAGGGCAAGGTGGCTGTTTTCTGCGCCCCTGCGGACGCAGAGCGGGTCCTGGACATCATGAGAACCCATGAATATGGACGCGAGGCCGCCATGATCGGCACGGTGGGTCAGCGGGACGGCGGCGGGCTGATCCTGCAGACCTTGATCGGCGGCTCCCGGGTCGTCGACCTCCCCCTGGGTGAACTGGTTCCCAGGATCTGCTGAGTTTCCCTCTTTACTGCCCTCCCCTCCCTCTTTCCACAACCGGGCAGTCTTTGCCGTTGCGTGGCTTTCCCCTCGGTTGCGTACGGCACAAAAGGCGGCCACAGAGAAAGCATGGTTAAGAACGGCGCGTCCCTTATGGGATCCATTTCCACTGGGCTGCCTTAAACGCACCCTCTTTGGATCTTCCGGAGAATCCCTCATTCCCCTTTCCTTTAAAAATTCCCGAAGCCGGCGGAACCATCCACCCCGACGCCGGCTTCCCCTCTCCGGGTCCCTTCCATCCCTGGATCCTTCATCATACCGACAGGATAAGGACCCGGGGCAACACCTCGCCTCTTTGGTCGGGAGTCGGATTCAGAGTCCCCCACGACCGGCTTGCGTTCCCGCAAGTCCCCGATCCTCGATCGGTTCTGCTTTAAATCCCCCCTTGTTCTGGGCTAATGGGATGAAATCTTTCCCGAAGTGACTTCGAAACGGAAGTGGTCGGGCTATGTCAATAATGACATAAGTATCTGATATTATTTAACTTATTGACAGGCAGGAGAGAAACATATATAGGATGGCTTATTTAAAGCTGTTTTGGAGTAATAAAGGCTGCCGGGCGCGTAGAGATTCCCAACCCGGACATTTACGGAGCGGCGTCCTTCAACGAAGCGCGGGACGATCCTCCGCCTTCCCGACAAGCTCGCGGTTCAGACGATGCACTTCGAAAACGATCGCATTTTCAAACCCGGGAAGAGGAAAATCGGGGCGGAGTGGATTGAAAATATATCAGTGAAAGGAAAGGCGTAATTATGGTGGATGTCAACAGAAGAGGGTTTTTGAAGATATCCGGAGCGGTGTTGGCGGCCAGCGGGGTGGGAGTCAGTCTGAAGCCCGTCTCGGCCTATGCCCAGCCCCTGAAGATCGAGTATGCCAAAGAGACCACAACGGTTTGTCCCTACTGTTCGGTAGGGTGCAGCATCATCGTTTCTACCCGGAATGGAAAGGTAGTCAACACGGAAGGCGATCCGGACAGCCCCATTAACCGCGGCAGCCTCTGCACCAAAGGCGGATCCATCTATCAGATGTCGAACAACGAAAACCGTCTGGGCAAGCCCCTCTACCGGGCCCCCTATTCCACCGAATGGAAAGAGGTGGACTGGGAGTGGGCTCTGGAACGGATTGCGGAAAATGTCAAAAAAAGCCGCGACAAGAGCTTCCGGGCAACGAACGACAAAGGCGAGGTCGTGAACCGCACGGAGGGAATCGCCTCCGTCGGCAGCGCCGCCTTGGACAACGAAGAGTGCTTCGTCTATCAGAAATTTCTGAGGGGGTTGGGTCTGGTCTATATTGAACACCAGGCCAGGATCTGACACAGCCCCACGGTACCGGCTCTGGGAGAGTCGTTCGGACGCGGCGCAATGACGAATCACTGGATCGATTTCCGGAACAGTGATGTAATCTTAATCATGGGCAGCAACCCTGCCTCCAACCACCCCATCGCCTTCAAGTGGATCACCGCCGCCATGGAAAAAGGGGCCAAGGTGATCTGCGTAGACCCGCGGTTCACGCAGTCGGCGGCAAAATCCCACCTCTACGCCCCTCTCCGCTCGGGAACGGACATCGCCTTCCTCGGCGGGATGATCAAGTACATTCTCGATAACAAGCTCTACTTCGAAGAGTACGTCAGGAATTACACCAATGCCTCCTTCCTCGTTAATCCCGACTTCAAGCTCCCGGGCGACAACAACGGGGTCTTTTCGGGGCTGACAGAGGGAAAATACGACAAGGCCACCTGGGCATACCAGACGGAAGGGGATGGGAGAATCAAGAAGGATCCCACCCTGCAGGATCCCAACTGCGTCTTCCAGCTTATGAAGAAGCACTACTCCCGCTACACCCCGGAAATCGTCAACAAAATCACCGGGACGCCCGTTGACAAACTGGTCGAGGTCTACAAGCTTTACGGTTCGACAGGAACGGCAGACCGGTCCGGCGTTGAACTTTACGCCATGGGCTGGACCCAGCATACCGTCGGCACCCAGAATATCCGGACCATGTGCATCATTCAGCTCCTCCTGGGCAACATGGGCGTCCCCGGCGGCGGTGTCGCGGCCATGCGCGGCGAGTCCAACGTCCAGGGATCCACGGATCACGGGTTGCTGTTCCACATTTGGCCTGGTTATCTGAGTACTCCCAAGGCGTCGCTCGCGACCTTGGCGGCGTACAATGAAAAAGAGACGCCAACGACCAAGGAACCCAACAGCCTCAACTGGCAGAAAAACAAGCCCAAGTATGTGTCGAGTTTTCTCCGAGCCATGTACGGAACAAACGCCACCCTGGACGAGGCTTACAACCTGCTTCCCAAGATCGATGACGGCGCCAACTATTCCTGGCTCAATCTCTTCGATGCGATGTACAAAGGGAAGTTCACCGGTTTCTTCGCCTGGGGCATGAACCCCGCCTGCAGCGGCGCCCATTCCAACAAGGTCCGCCAGGCCCTGACGAAGCTGGACTGGCTGGTCAACGTCAATCTCTTC
>CAZKRB010000043.1:0-2172 GCA_964555065.1 uncultured Syntrophus sp. | reverse complement strand
AGACCGGCTCCTTCTGGCGCGGTCCGGACATGGATCCCAAAAAGATCAAGACGGAAGTCTTCATGCTGCCCTGCGCCGCCTCCATTGAAAAAGAGGGCAGCATCATCAACAGCGGCCGCTGGAACCAGTGGCGCTACAAAGCCATTAATCCTCCGGGCGTGGCCATACCCGACGGCGACATCGCCTCGGAGATCTACTTCAAGGTGAAAGAGCTTTATGAAAAGCAGGGCGGCCCCAATCTGGAGGCCATCACGAAACTGACTTGGAGCTACGGATCAAAGACCTTCGATGGCCATTTCCACTTCGATCCCCATGCCGTGGCCAAGGAGATCAACGGCTTCTTCCTCGAGGACAAAACGGTCGAAAATCCCACGAAGAAGGGCGAAATGAAGGAGTTCAAGAAGGGCGATCCCGTACCCACCTTTGCCTGGCTGCAGGATGACGGCTCCACATCCTCCGGCTGCTGGGTCTACTGCGGCTCCTATGCCGACAAGGGCAACTTGTCGGCCCGCCGCGACGGGAAGAAAGACCCGACGGGCATCGGTCTTTACCCCGAGTGGGCATGGGCCTGGCCGGTCAATCGAAGAATCATCTATAACGGTGCCTCGGTCGACCCGACAGGAAAGCCGTGGAGTGCAAAGAAGGCGGCCATCAAGTGGGTCGGCGACAAGTGGGTCGGTGATGTTCCGGACGGCGTGGGCGATCCCGGCTCCGGCAGGCCTCCCTTCATCATGAAACCCGACGGCGTGGCGAGCCTCTACGGTCCGGGCCTGGCTGACGGACCGTTCCCCGAGCATTACGAACCCCTGGAATGTCCGGTGGAAAAGAACGTTATGTCGCCTCAGAAGAGCAACCCGACGATCAAGCGTTTCGACAAACCCGGCGTGGGTTCTGAGATGGACGTGTATTCCGGCGTCGACAGTTGTGATCCCAAGTATCCCTTCATCGGCTCCACCTACCGCATCAGCGAACACTGGCAGACCGGCGTTCTTACCCGTTGGTGCCCCTGGCTCTCCGAGATGCAGCCGGAAATGTGGTGCGAGATGAGCAAGGAACTGGCGAAAGAACGGGGCATCGCCAACGGCGACAAGGTCATCGTCAGCTCCCCCAGAGGCAAAGTGGAGTGCGTTGCCATTGTCACCCCCCGGTTCAAACCGTTCAACATCGACGGAAACATTCTCCATGAAGTGGGCATTCCCTGGCATTTCGGATGGATCACGACGAAGGATCGGTCCTACAACCCCGGCGACAAGAAGGCGGAAGTCTTCACTCGGGGTGACGCGGCCAATCTCCTGGTGCCGACGATCGGCGACGCCAACACGACGATCCCGGAAAGCAAGGCCTTCATGGTCAATGTGGTTAAGAAGTAAGGGGGTGAACGAAAATGGCTGAATATGTAAAACTGATTGATGTATCCAAATGCACCGGCTGCCGGGGCTGTCAACTGGCCTGCAAGCAGTGGAATCAGCAGCCGGCAAGGCAAACGGAAAACAGCGGAACCTATCAGAATCCTCCGGACCTTCAATGGAACACCTGGACGCTGATCCGCTTTCAGGAAATTGAAGCAAAGGACGGAAAACTCAATTGGCTGTTCCGAAAGGACGGCTGCATGCATTGCACGGATGCCGCCTGCGTCAAGGTCTGCCCCAGTGGCGCCCTCTTTTATACGGAATTCAAAACGGTGGGGTTGAAGCGCGACTTGTGCATCGGATGCAAGGAATGCGTTTCCGCCTGCCCCTTTAATATTCCCCGGTATGATCGAGCCACGGATAAGGTGACCAAGTGCGATCTCTGCCTAAGCCGCCTCCAGGCGGACCTCATCCCGGCCTGCGCAAAAGCCTGCCCCACGGGTGCTGTTACCTTCGGGGACAAGGATGCGATGACCAAGAAGGCCTATGTCCGGACCAAGGAGCTGGGTGGAGACGCCAGCGTCTACGGCGACAAGTTCGTCGGCGGCACCCACGTCATGTATGTTCTGGAGGAAAAGCCTGCCGTGTATGAGGGCCTGCCGAAAAAGCCGTCGGTGCCTTTCAGCGTCATACTCTGGAAAGACATTCTGAAGCCGTTGAGTGTGCTGTCCGCCGGCGGCGTCATCGCCGGTTCGTTCCTGCATTACCTCATCCACGGCCCCAAACTGCCCGATGAGGATCAGGGACAAGAACCGAAGGGAGG
>CAZKRB010000042.1:0-29088 GCA_964555065.1 uncultured Syntrophus sp. | reverse complement strand
TCATCGACGGCCATGACCTCCGCGAGGTGACCCTTCTTTCCCTGCGCCGCCAGATCGGGATCGTGACGCAGCAGACCATCCTGTTCAATGATACGGTGCGCAACAACATCGCCTATGGCAGCCGCGACTGTTCCGAAGGGGAGGTCATCGAGGCGGCGAAAGCGGCCAATGCCCATGAATTCATTAAAAATCTACCAGAAGGGTACGATACGGTCATCGGCGAACAGGGGACGAAGCTTTCCGGAGGGGAGCGGCAGCGGATCTCCATCGCCCGGGCGCTCCTGAAGAATGCCCCCATTCTGATCCTCGATGAAGCAACCTCTTCCCTGGATACCGAGGCCGAGATGGAGGTTCAGGAGGCCTTGGAGCGGCTGATGAAGGGCAGGACGACCCTGGTGATCGCCCATCGCCTCTCTACCATCCGCAATGCCGACCGGATCGTTGTGCTGGTCAAGGGGGAGATTGTGGAAGAGGGCTCTCACGAAGCGCTCCTGGCCATGAAGGGGGAATACTACAAGCTCCATCAGCTCCAGTTCAAGGAGAGCAAAGTGGGGGAAGAGGTGGGACTGAACTGATCCTGGAAGGCCATGTTCATGAATCTTCGCGACCGATGCCGCCGACTCTGGGAGGGCCCGGAGCCTCAGCGGGGAGGGATCCCTTTCGCCTGGATGCTTGAGGGGTTCTCCCTGCTCTATCGCTGCGGGGTGGTCCTGCGCAACGGCCTCTACGATCGGGGACTCATCAAGTCCCTAAAACTGCCGTGCAAGGTGATCAGTGTGGGCAACATCACCGTGGGGGGCACCGGCAAAACGCCCATGGTGATCCTCCTGGCCCGGATGCTCAAGGCGGCCGGCTATCGGCCGGCGGTTCTGAGCCGGGGGTACGGCCGCCAGGGAAAAGCGCGGATCAGCATCGTGAGCGACGGGGTTTCTCTCCTGTCGAGCCCCCTGGAGGGAGGCGATGAGCCGATGCTCATTGCCGAGAGCGTGCCCGGCGTCCCGGTCCTGACCGGCCCGGACCGGCGCCTGACGGGCAGGACCGCCGTGGAGCGCCTGGGCGCCGAGGTCCTGATCCTGGATGACGGATTCCAGCATCGCCGCCTCTTCCGGGATCTCGATATCGTCCTGCTGGACAGCGAGCGGCCGCGGGGCAACGGCTGTCTCCTCCCGCGCGGCCCGCTGAGGGAACCGCCGGCCGAAGCCCTGAAGCGGGCGGACATCCTGATCCGGACCGGAAAGGGGAGGGGCGGGCACTCCGACCGCACCGGCGAAAGAGGCCGGAATCGGGCGACGGAATCCGGAAGGGTTGAGGGGGTTATCCTGGCGGATCTCCCGGAATTCCAGGGGTTCCATCAGCCCTCGGATCTGCTTTCCCGGCAGACGGGGCTGAAAATGGACCTGCGGGAACTGGCGGGGAAACGGATCTGTGCCTTCTCCGGCCTCGGGTCCCCGGAGCAGTTCCGCCGCACCCTGCAATCCCTGGGGGCGGAAATCACCGGGTTTCTGACCTACCCCGACCATCACCGTTATACGTCCCTCGACCTGGACTTCATTCAACAGGCGGCAGCCAAAGCCGGCGCTGAGTTCCTGGTGACCACGGAAAAGGATGAGATCAAACTGATGTCTCTTCCTCGAACGGCCATCCCCTGCTTTTCCCTGCGCATCGAAATGCGCGTTGAACCGCAGGAGCTCTTCGAACGGCTGATTTTGGAAAGGCTGGAAAAAGATCCGGCGGAAAAGGGATTGCCGAAGAGGTAACGGATTGCGGGGTCAGGGCACTGGACTTATTTTCGCACCCCGATCGGTTTTGCGGCGCATGCCGCAGCGGCTTCCCCTTAGCCCCTGTCCTGCCGCAGGGACCTCACGGCCGATTTGAAATCGGAACGGCGGCCAAGGCCGGATCCGCGAGGCCGGCCTCGCGGAATCCCTTGCGGCGCAGAAGGCAGCTGTCGCACAGGCCGCAGGCCCTGCCGTCCGGCAGGGGATCGTAGCAGCTGTGGGTCATGCCGTAATCCACGCCCAGGGACAGGCCCTTGCGAATGATCTCCGCCTTGGAGAGATAAAGCAGGGGGGTGCGGATTTTCAGGCGCATCCCGCCTTCCGTGCAGGCCTTGGTGGCGAGATTGGCCATCTTCTCGAAGGCCGCGATGTACTCGGGCCGGCAGTCGGGGTAGCCGCTGTAGTCCACGGCGTTGACGCCGATGAAAATCTCCGGCGCCTGTAAAACCTCGGCCCAGGCCAGGGCATAGGAGAGGAATATGGTGTTTCTGGCCGGGACATAGGTGACCGGAATTTCTGCTGGTTCCACCAGCTTCCCGTCGCTCGTATTTTTGGGGACCTCTATGGGTCCCGTGAGGGCTGAGCCGCCGATGACGGTCAGGTCAATGGCAAGGATCAGGTGCTCCTTCGCGCCCAGGGCGCCGGCAATCCGCCGTGCCGCCTCCAGTTCGATCGCATGACGCTGACCGTATCGGAAGGTGAGGGCATACAGTTCATAGTCCTCCGCCCTGGCCATCGCCATGGTGGTGGCGGAATCCAGCCCGCCGCTGAGAAGGATCACGGCTTTTTTCTGTTGGATCATTTTCCTGCCTCGATTTGACTCCAATGACCTTTCCATTTCTTCTTCATCCCAACGGTCGGCGCGGCTTTACGGCCTGCGCTGCGGAGCCTTCCTGAATCCGGAGGCCTTGCGATCCATCCTGATCCGGAACGGGAATCCCTTTTCTAGACCCCCCTCGCGTCACTTCCCCAGAGGATTTTATGCAATTGGAGCTGGAGGCGGACGTAAAGGCGGTCTTCAAGGATCCACTGGGCCAGCTCGGTCGGAGCCAACTGCGGAACGACCGGGGAGAACAGCGGCGGGCGCCGGGTCCGCGTCGCCAGTTGGCGGGACAGGAGAAGATCCCTTGCAAATTCGTAATCCCGGCGTCCGCCAAGAACGAACTTCACTTCGTCCCGCTCCGAAAGATCCGCCAGGATGGTGTAATCGTTATGATGGTCCTCCCCGCTGGAGGGGCATTTGATGTCCACAATGCGCACGCAGCGCCGGTCAACCTCGCGAATCGGCAGGGAGCCATTGGTTTCCAGCAGGACCTCGTATCCGCGATCCAGCAGGCTCCGGATCAACAGGGGGGCCTCCTCCTGGAGCAGGGGTTCACCGCCCGTGATTTCCACCAGGGGGGAGCGATAACCGCGGATATGGTCGATAAGCTCGGGAATGTCCCACCGGCTTCCCTCCTCATAGGCGTAGCGCGTGTCGCAATAGGTGCAGCGGAGGTTGCAGCCGGAAAGGCGGACCAGGACGCAGGGAAGGCCCATGTAGGAAGACTCGCCCTGGATGCTGTAAAAGATCTCGTTGACTTTTAACGACACCTCAGAACTCCCGGTAAGATGCGCTGCTGGTCGGCGTCTCGGAAACCCTGACCTGGCAGACCCGGACTTTTCCCCGGTTCAGCGTTCGACTCAACTCCTGGAAGAGCGTATGGGCGAGATTCTCCGAGGATGGGTTGAGGTCGCAAAAGGGAGGCAGTTCATTGAGGTTGGCGTGGTCCAGGCGGGCCAGGGCCTCGCGCAGAGCCTGCTTGACATCCCGGAAGTCCACACCGATTCCGATCGCATTCAACTCGCCGCACTGGAGGGTGACTTCCACCTTCCAGTTATGGCCATGGAGATGCTCGCAGTTGCCAGGGTAGTTCCGCAGCGCATGAGCGGCTGAAAACTGCTCTTCTACACGAATTTCATAAACACCGGGCATGGGGGGCTCCTTATGGATTAGCACGGGGGTTGGTGCGGTCGGCTTTCCCGGCTTCCCTGCCGGTTTTCCGCCCTCTTGAGGATTCGTGGTCGTGATACGGGCGGGGATAACCGGCGGAAAAGGCGGTTCGGGGCGCCCTGTCCGGCGGAGTTCCTCTTCCGTTTTCCCGGCTGCCTGACCCCTATCTGTTGCCTTATACACAGCGTTTCCTGGGAAATGCAATGAAAAAAGCATATCAGGCGGTGGGCAGATCCGGGGTTTTTCGCGCTATTCGCCCTTTTTTAGGAAGCGTTCAAAACCATGGAGCGCCCCTGTCTCTGAATTTGATATGTGACCCTGCCGGAGCCTTTTTTCAGGGACTGGAGAAGGAAAACATCATCGGGGTCCTGGATGACCTTGCCGTTAATGCCCTGGAGGAGATCTCCGGTTTCAAATCCCGCGGCCTTGAGCGGGCTGTCGTCGGTGACTCGGCCGACGATGAATCCATCCATTTTCCCGTTGCTGAAATGAGGGCGGATAAGGCTTTGATCGATCACATTGCTGAGCCTACTCATCAGTTCGTTTCTTGCAACCAGCTTCTGCCGGGATGCTTCTTCGCCCTGCGGAAGCGCCGACGATTGGACGGGCAGGGTGCGGGTGTGAAGCGTTTCCCGAATTTCTCCCTTTTTCAGCACCACCATGCTTCTGCCCACCTGAACCAGAATTCTCCCCCCGCTGAGGGAATCTCCAACCTTATAAACTTTCTTGCGCTCCTGTCCGGGATCCTTCAGGATGGCAAACCCCTTTGCATTGCCGAAAGAAATGGTTCCCTGGAGTTCTACGGGTGGTGGAGGCGGCGGAGCTTCCTCCTTCGGGTTTTCACCGGCCGGGTCTCCGGCTTGGGGAACGATGCCGAAGGGATTCTTCTCCTTGATGGACAGATAAGCGGCCAGAGGTTGGGCCGGGACCGGAGCTTGAGCCGCAACCCTGGCAGGCACAGAGGGCTTGGCAGAGGGGCGCAGACTTTCCATCGGGAAGGGCGTTCCCAATTTATTCATCAGATTCCAGGCCGTCCAGAGAATCGCACCGCCCACCAGGATCAGGGTGAGGAGTCGATAGGCCCTTCCCGGATCGCCCTTTAAGAAGCGGGACCAGTCAAAAGCTTTCACAGGGTTACCTCGATTTAAATTTTTATCCTGTCTGAACCGCCGGCTTCAGGAAAGCGCCTCGTCCCTGAATCGGCGGCTATTGCTCAGGATCCGGCCGGTTTTCTTTCGTAGGTCTTCAGGGCCAGGGCAGCATTCAGGGTTTCGCTTCCCCCGGCAGTTTTAGTGAGGGTCAGCTGTTCAATCCGGATCCCTGTTTCGGGCCTTTCCGCGAGATAGAGAAATTTAATCAGCTGATCCATGGTCACCTGGCCGATTTTAATCTCGGTCCTGATTAACTGATATCCAGCCGCGGCAGGAGACTTCGTCGACTGAAAATCCTGAATGGATGATTTCATCTCCGTCTCATTGATGATTTTATCCAGGTGGGAAGCCATGGTAAAAGCGGGATCACGGCCGGCCATCACCCTCTCGAAGTCCTCCGTCCCTCCCCGGAGACCGCGATACTGTGCGTTCAGCGCAGACAGTTCCTTCAGAACTTTTTCCTGGCGTGAAATCGAGCGGGACATTTTGGATCTTGCCTCCAAAAAGGGAAGCAGAATGAAATGGGCGGTCAGGAGAAGGACGAGACAGGCCGCCCCCCCCGCGGCGACGCAGCGCTCCCGTTTCTGCAGACTGGACCAGTAGGAAAGGAAGGTTTTAAAGGGCATGGGTCATCCTCAATTTGAAGGTCTTCTTTGCTTCCCGGCTTGTGCTGTTTCCGAAGTGTATTTCGACGTCGGAAAAGGAACGGGATTTTTCCAGGGCGCTCTTCCAGGCGTCGATGGCCCGGAAGTCCGATGCCTCGCCGGAGATTTCCAGCGTGGACGGTTTATAGACGAGTTCCCTGACCACAATTCCTGAATTTTCCGGCAGCGCGTCCGTTGCTTTTTTCCAGGAGTCGAGGAAGAGGGGACTGTCTTCAATGCCTCCGGAAAATTTTCGCGTTTCTTCAATCTTCTGCTGCAGCTGGCGGACCGGATCCACGATCCGTGTGACCTCGGGGCAACTTTCTTTAAAGGTCTTCGAAATTTCCCCTTTCAGGAAATTCAGCTTTCTGCGATCCGCATAATACCCGGCTGCCAGGTTGGCTCCCAGACAGAGAAGCACAATGGCCGCCATCAGCGCGGTCCAGCGGAGATGGCCTTTCAGCCCGTCTGTTTTTTTCCGGGACTCCGACTCGCCGCGATAAAAATCAAACCCGGTCCCCGATCCATTGCCGGCACGCAGGGCCAGCGCCAGGGCCTGATTCATGAGCGGCGCATTCCAGGTGAGACGATTTTTTGCCGGGAGGGAAACGCCTTTTCCTTTGAGCAAGTCGACGATCTCTACCGGTATCTGAAGGAATGCTTCCAGGTCTTCCCTCAGGGTCCTGTGGAGGGCGCCTCCTCCGGTGAGGTAAATGCGGGAAAGCGGGTCTTTGAACAGACCCTGTACGGTCAGGAGGTGAAGGGTTTCGGTCAGATCCTGAAAACGGGGTGATAAATTTTCTGCCTCTACCGGACCGCCTTGTCCCTCTGCCCCCGGCTGTTGCGGGGTGATGCTGTTTCCCGGGGGAAAATCCTGAAGCGTGCCGGATTTTCCAGCTGGTTTTCCGCTTCCCCAGGGAAAGGATCTCACATGAACAATGGCGCTGTCCTGCACGAAAACGGCGACGGACACACGCGCGCCGATATCGAGAAGCATCCAGGAGGCATCCGGAGGATTCTCCTCCAGAATCTGCTGCGCGATGGGAACGGCGTCGGTGTCGATCATCGCGATGCCGCCGACAGCCGCAGCTTGCGACAGCCGCTCAAGATCCTCTTTCCTGGCGGCGGCGGCCAGAACCGTCGTGGCGCCGGCGATGGAACGGGGCGGCAGTGCGTCGACCCGGACGGTTTCGATGGCATCGGGAATATGAGGCTCCAGTTCGTAAGGGATGATGTCGCTGATGGACCTTTCGTCACTGAAAGGAAGCGTAAGATTGCGGAAGGAACAGGAGCCCGCCGGAATGGAAAAGACGGATTTCCCGCCCTGGAAACGCCTGTCTGAAAAGAGTGTCCGCAGCGCCTGTTCCGGACCGCCGGCGGCAGCCAGTTCGATGACCGCAGCCGCCGTGACGTTCGGTCGCCCCTTGAAGTCGCGGCTCAAGGCAACCGCCTTTAAATAGGCAGAGCCGATATCAATGCCAAAAGTTTTCTTATTCATGAATGATTCAGGAGAAGCCCGAGTTTAAATTTTTTCCCCTCGCCGTCCTTTTCCAGGATGCCCGTAACCGTTCTGCGGCAGCTTCCCAGCAGGCCCGTGGACGAAACCCGGATGGCCTGGCTGTTGATGGTGATCAGATCCGATGGCGGGTTGAGGCCGGAGGTTCCGATAATCTCCCTGTACCAGGCCGGATCATCCAGTTTTGCCTGTCCACTCTTCCGGAAGGAATCCATCTGGGCCAGCGTTTCCTCGTTGATTCCCGGAAAAAGCGCCCTGAGCACCGGCACGGGTGCCGTGTTGATGTTGATCTTTCCCCCGCTGTAAACGGTGACATAAGAGGCGAGACCCGGCCGAGCGGCCGATCCGTAAAGAAGGTCCCGAGTCACAACGCCGCTTTTCAAGAGATCGTCCAGAAATTTGAACGGTCCTTTTTTCCCTGTTTTCGCTTGCGAATTGGAGCCAGCCGGTTCCGGCGCCGGTTGAGAATTGGCAATCATCCAGTCCTGCAGCCGATTGACAAGAAGGAGGCCCTGCTCCTCCGCCAGATTCCAGTCCGGCTGGTTGAACAGGCGCAGCAGAACGTCCCTGATGGAGGCGTTCACACTGCCGTTTTTGTTGATCAGGTAGTTAATCGGGATTTTACCCGTTTCGTCCTCGAGATCCAGAACACATTGACCCTCCTTGAACAGGGCATTGAACTGGGCTGACCAGGCCTTCCCATCGGCCCAGGGCTGATCCAGCCCGACATAGGGAAACGCTTCGAGGTTGAGACCGGCTTCACTGAAAGCGATCCCGGAGCGGGCGAGGTAAAGCGCCTGCAGGCCCTCCCGTAGGTTCGCCGTCTCCGAAATTTCCCTCCGGGTCGAAGAGATCATCTGAACGGCGGCAGCCACCATGACCGAGGTCATGCAAAGGACGACAATCAGCGCGATGCCCCGTTCACCGGGATTTTTTGCCCTTGACCTCATCTTCAAGACTCCTGGGGCGCCAGGTTCGCCGGGTGGACCCGGGTCATGAAATGAAAGGGTTTGCTCTCTTCCCGGCGGTTAACCAGGGTAAGCTCTACCACCACGCTGGCCGGTTGGTTCGATGGCTTTCCAGATACGGCGTCATCGGATATCTCTCTGCCCTTGCGGTCATAAAAGCGATACCGCAGGTCGGAAAGGCCCCGGCAGATGACAAAGTCCGACCCGGCGATGCCGCTGTCCTCGGGAGACTCGGTGCGGGTCAGTTCAAAATCCCCCCCTTCGGCACTCACCCTGACGGCATAGGTGATGCGGGTGACGCCTGCCGGCGGAGTTTCCTGCCCCTGCGGATTGGTGGGGCCGACGGTAGAAAAACTCAAACGGGGGAAAGGCTTTTTATTGATGACTTCCTTTTCCAGGATAAAGGGGATTGCCTGCTCATCGGAGTATGCGAATTCCAGATCTCTCAGGATGCGTTCCATGGCTCCCTGGGCCATGGTGAAGACCTTGCCCGTGTCTTCCCAGTTGCGGGTCGTCTGCAGCGTCCCCGTATAAGAGGCGAAGAGGGCGGAAAAAATGAGCGACAGAAGAAACAGAGCGACCAGGACTTCGAAGAGGGTAAACCCCTCCTCCCCCTTGAAATCAAATTTCGGCTTGACCAGAGGGAGTTTCATGAGGCTTCATCCTTATACTGGACACTGGACAGGGAAAACCTTTCCGGCTTTTTTGCCAGGGTGTCCATGACCGTCACCGTCACCCTATTCAAGGCCGGAATGCTGCTGTTCAGGACCTCGACCTGCCAGGCGTATTGTGAAAAGTTGCCGTCGAAACGTCCCCGGCTCGAAACGGTGATCTCTTCTGCCGCTTCTATTTCCGCCATTTTGCTCTGTGCCAGCAGAGACAGGGTTGTCCCCTCCTTGATCCGGTAGGCGAGGGCGAGGCTCTGCGACAAGGTCTGGGAAACGGCGGCAACGACAAGGGCCAAAACCGTCAGGGCGATCATCATTTCTATGAGGGTAAATCCCCCGGTATTTTTCCGCTGGTGGTTCATGGTCCGAACCTGTTCACGCTATATCTCTTCTTCCGGCTCCTCACTCGCCGCCTCTTCCTTGCCGTCATGGACTTCAATCCCTTTCAGAAAGGGGCTGATGGTAAGGCTTACCGAATGGTCATCGCGGCTGAGCTGGATAACGGCGGACTGGGAGTAGCCCTGCCCGGAAAAGAGGATGGCGGCTTTTCCCGTCTGCTGCAAATCGCCATTCCCGATGCGGATTCCGGCGATCCGGACGCCTTTGGGAAGCGCCCACTCCTGGTTGCCCGGCCGTTGCCCCATCTCGTCGGGATCGGAACTGCGGCATGCCCGGAAACGGCCTTTATCCAGATCAACCTGGAGAAGGTGGTCCAGCTGTTCCCGCGCCGCCCTGCTCCGGGTTTCCACGATGCAGCCCACCAGCTTCCGCGCCTCCGACCGGACGGGTTGTGCGGTCACGGCGTCCTTCAGCGAGGGGAGGGAGATCGCCAGCATGGTGCTGATGAGCATCATGACGACAATTAACTCGATGAGCGTATAGGCCCGGTTATTCATCATCCCAGCTGTTTACGTCCTGGTCCTTGCCTTCTCCGCCCGGCTCGCTATCGGCGCCGTTGGAGCTGAGGTCATATTCTCCATGCACCCCCGGTTGAACGTAGACAAAAGGATTGCCCCAGCCGTCGGCGGGTGCCTTCTTCTTTTCCAGGTAGCCTCCTTCCCGCCACGCTCGGGGAGGAGTTCCCGTTTTCGGGGCTTCAACCAAGGCCTGAAGACCCTGCTCCGTGGTCGGATAAACGCCGTTGTCCAGCTTGTACAGCTTCAAAGCCGCTCCAATGCCCTCTATCTGCAGTCTGGTTTTTACCCGCTTGGCGTCTTCCGTCCTGCCCATCATCCGGGGAACAATCAAGCCCGCTAGGATGCCCAGGATGACCAGAACCACCATCAGCTCGATCAGGGTAAAGCCCTTGTTGTTTTTTTTCTTTCCTTGCATTGTCCTACTCCTTGTCGTGTCTTGAAGGGTCGGTCCCAAGCCTACTTCACCAGCTGATTCATTTCAAAAATGGGCAACAGAACGGAGATCACGATAAATCCCACGAGGAGTCCCATGATCAGGATCATTAAAGGTTCCAGAAGGGACATGAAAAAGGAAATGCCGGCGGCCGTTTCCTTTTCGTAACTGTCGGAGATCCGACTAAGCATCTCTTCCAGGCGGCCGCTCTGTTCACCGATGGCGATCATTTCGATGGCCATCCGGGGAAAGAGTCCGCTCCGGTCCAGGGCGAGAGAAAGGGCCTGCCCCTCTTTGATGTCTCTGGCCGCGTTTTCAATGGCTTCCGAGATCAGCACATTGCGCGCAATGTGCCGGGAAATTTCCAGCGACGTCAGCAGGGGAACACCGTTCTGGAGCAGGGTTCCCAGGGTGGAGGCAAACCGCGCCATGGTCATTTTCTGGTTCAACTTGCCGAAGAAGGGGATCTGGAGAAGCATCCCATTCCAGAAACGCCGGCCGCCGTCCGTCCGGGTGAAGGCGTAACGACCGGTTCCCAGGGCAAGGGCGGCAATCAGGAGGACCCCCCACCAGCTCTCGTGGAGAAAGACGCTGAAAGAGATCAGGAGGGTGGTAATCGCCGGCAGTGACTGGTTCATTTCTTCAAAAACCTCGGTAATGCTCGGGACAACAAAGGTGAGAAGAAAAAAAAGGATCAGCGCGCCGAAGAGAAACATCAGGAGTGGATAGGCCAGGGCTGCCCTGATTTTACGGACAAATTCCTGCTGCTTTTCACTGTAATCGGCCAGCCGCTCCAGAACCACGGGCACCGTTCCGGAAGCCTCCCCCGCCCGGACCATACTGACGTAAAAGGAGGAGAAAACGCGGGGGAACTGGGACATGCTGCCGGAAAGACTGCTTCCCTCCACCACATCCTTCCGGATCTGCGTGAGGATGGATTGCAACGCCGAATTGCCGGTCTGTGTCATAAGGATATTCAAGGCCTGGACAAGAGGCATGCCCGCCGTCAGGAGAGTTGCCATGTGACGGGTGATCACCGACAGCTCGCCGGGGTTCACCGGTCTGCCAAAGGGCAGAGCTTTCTGCTTAGAGGGCTGCACCGCTCCGGCGGCTTTTTCTCTGCACTCCATGGGAAAGATCCTGGAGTCCCGAAGTGTCTCCCTGGCGGCGGCGGCGCTGGACGCTTCGAGCGTTCCGCTGATCCGGTCGCCGTTCATGTCCCTGGCGGTATATTCGTAGACAGGCATGGTCTTATCTGTTCGTCTCTTTTTTTGTTATTCCGGTCCGCCGTCAAAGCCCACATCGCATGGGCTGCAACCGGCGGCTCATCTTCACCGCCCCTGGCTGACGGCTCCGCCATCATCTTTGAGCTGGAACGGGAAGAGGAGATGTCCTTCGCGAGATCGGTTTTCGTCAGGCCGCGGGAGGAAGGATCGGCCGTTTGCGGGTGCGGGTTTTTAAAACGCGTGTAACGCGAAGGACTTCTTCAATCGTGGTGATGCCTTCGAGAACCTTGCGGGCCCCATCCTGAAGCAGGGGCGTCATTCCGCATTCCACGGCCTCCTGGTGAATCTGGTTGGAATCCGATGTGGTCAGGATCGTCTGCTTGAGCGTTTCCTCCATCACCATGGTTTCCATGATGGCCGTTCTTCCGTGGTACCCGGTGTTCATGCAGGCGGAACAGCCTCCTTTTCTGTAAATCGTTTGTGCCCCCGTCTGCTCCGGAGACAGGCCGATATTGGCCAGCGACTGCCTGTCCGGCTGGTAAGGCTGTCTGCACTGTGGACAGAGAACTCGGACCAGCCGTTGGGCGACGACGGCGATCACCGACGAGGTGATGAGAAAGGGTTCGATCTCCATGTCTATCAATCGGGTAACCGCACTGGCCGCATCATTGGTGTGGAGTGTGGACAGGACCATGTGGCCGGTGAGGGAAGACTGAATGGCGATTTCGGCGGTTTCCTTGTCCCGGACCTCTCCCACGAGGATAACATCGGGGTCCTGCCGGACGATGGAGCGCAGACCATTGGCAAAGGTGAGATCGATCTTGGGGTTGATCTGAATCTGGGCGATCCCGTCGATCTGATATTCAATGGGATCTTCGATGGTGATGATGTTGATCTCCGAGTTGTTGAGGCTGCTGAGGAGCGCGTACAGGGTCGTGGTTTTACCGCTTCCCGTAGGGCCGGTAACCAGAACGATCCCATAGGGAGAGCGGATCAGGCGGTTGAAAATCCCGACGGTCTGCGGATTGAAGCCCAGTTCGGGCAACTGCAGCAGCGCCCGGGTTTTATCCAGGAGGCGCAGGACTAGGCGTTCACCAAAGGCCGTCGGCAGGACGGATACGCGAACATCCACGCTTCGATTTCCAATTTTGGCATCGATGCGGCCATCCTGGGGAAGGCGTTTTTCCGCAATATCCAGCCGAGCCATGATCTTGATGCGTGAAACGAGGGCGGCGTGAACCTTCCGGGGGAGGTCCATGGCGCTGGTTAAAATGCCGTCGATCCGATACCGGATCTTCAGTGAGTTCTGGTACGGCTCAATGTGAATATCGCTGGCCCGGTCCCGGATCGCCCGGGAAAGAATCAGGTTGACCAGCTGAATCATGGGGGCTTCATGGGCATCATCCAGGATATCCCCGGTCTCTTCAATTTCAGAAAGTATCCGGTCATAGGATTCATCCATGAAGGTCTGGACGAAGGCCTCCACGGTATCGCCGCGGCCGTGGTCATAGAGGGAATTGATGGCGAAGAGGATGGCGGATTCGGGAGCAAGGACGAGGGAAATCCGGGAACTTTTCAGCAGTCGCTTCAGATCGTCGATAATTTCGAAGTGAGCAGGGTTGTTGACTGCCACAACGGTGGAAGCCCGGGTTTCAAAGGGCACGATCTTGTGGCGCCTCAGGAATTGAAGGGGAACCTGACCGGTAAATCCGGCAACCTCGATCCCCTCCGGCATTTCTTTCCAAAAGGGGAGATTCAGTGCGCACGCCTGGGCAAGGAGTCGCTCCTCCTCCGGATTGGAAGGAATCCCCGGGGCAACGGACTGCGCGATGACAGGTTCAAAGTTGAGCGCCATGAGGGTCAGGGATTTCCTTTCTTCAAATCCGCAGTCGAAGAGCCCGCCTTTTCCTTTTCCAGGGCATCGGTTTTCTCCTTGGAAAGTCGACCCGCATCCTCATGGTCACGGACAATGCGCGGAGTGATGAAGACATAGAGATTCGTTTTTTCACGGGCCGACGAGCGGGATTTGAAGAGCCAGCCGAGGATGGGAATATCCCCCAGGAGCGGAACCTTGTACGTATCCTGCTGCGTGTTGTCCCCGATCATTCCGCCGATGACCATGGTTTCGGCATTTTTGACGGTAACGGTCGTATTGACGGTCCTCTTCAAGGTGGTTGGCAGCCCGGTCTTAGATTCGTCAGTGACGATCTGGCTGACCTCCTGGAAGATCTTCAAACGGACGAAGCCATCGCTGTTGACGTGCGGCGTGATCTTCAGGCTGACACCGACATCCCGGTATTCGTAGGTCGTGTAATCCAGGTCGGCGGTCGCTGTGGTTTCCTTCCGGGTGGCATAGGGGACATTTTTGCCGACGTGAAGATTGGCCTCTTCATTGTCCATGGTCAGAAGCTGCGGTTGGGAAAGGATATGGACATCCGAGTCGGTCTTGACCGCCTGGACCATCGCGCTGATGTTTGGGAAGGTGATCCCCCCTATGTTGATCCCCGTTCCCAGAACGCCCAGGGTGAATCCGGAAGCAGAGCTGGAAGAGCCGGCATTTGGCAGAAACTGATAGGAGCCGTTGGTACCCAGGCCGCCGGAACCGGTTTGCAGGGTGCCTGTGCCATCATTCCAGCTGAAAGTTCCCGTGGCGCGCCACTCTGTACCGAGCTTGAAATCCTTGGCGGCATTGACCTCGAGGATCAGGGCTTCGATGTAGACCATCGGGCGCGAGTAATCCAACTGCTTGATGATGTCCTGGAGCAGGGCGTAATCTTCCGCCGAGGCCGTGATGATCAGGGCATTGGTCGCCTTGTCCGGCAGGATCTGGACATTTTTCGAAAGAGCCGGTCGGCCCCTCTGGTTTTCCGGCGCGACTTCTTTGGGGGGAAGATTGAGCAGGGACTTGGCCAGTTCTTCCGCAGAGGCATACTTCAGCGGATACACATGGACGCTGGACGTGTTTTTCTCCAGTTCATTGTCCAGGGCGTTGATGATTTTCAGGAGCCGCTGAATGTTCGATTCCACATCGGTAATGATGAGAATGCCGGACGGGGAATACGCCTGGACGATGCTGTCTTTCGAAACCAGGGGATCGAGAACTTTCTTGACCTCTTCGGGGTTGCCAACCTTGAGTTTGACAATCCGGGTGATCAGTCGATCCTCCAGTCCACCCTCTTCATCCTGCAAAAGGGTGGCGATGTTCTTTTCCCTGGCGTCTTTAGAGGGAAGAACCTTGATGACCGCGCCCGCGGGCACCGTGGCATAACCGTTGGCCTCCAGCACGGACTGAAAGACACGGTAGGCTTCCTCCGCCGAGATCTGCTGGGGAGAAAAAACGGTGACGTTGCCCTGGACCTGCTTGTCAATGACGAAATTCTTGCCGGTCATTTCCCCGATGGCCTTGATGAAGGTCTGGATCTCGACATTATCGAAGTCAAGGGTTAAACGGGAGGCGCCCGGATTGACTCCTGGCGGGGGGGGGGCGGGTATGGTCATTCCAGACTTGGGATTACCGGTCGACGGCATTTCCGCCGCGTCCAGGCGGCTTACGGTTGATTGGCCTCCCGCGATGACAGCCACCAAGAAAGTCATCATGATGGCCCAGAAAGAAGCCATGGCGATGACTCTGCGGCGCTGGTGTTTCCTACTCCAATTCATGCATCTCACTCCGGAACCTGCCGGGTTCTATTTTCAAGACCGTCTCTTTTGGACCGTCGAACGTTTTGCAAAGATTAACCTTACGGATAGCCGATAATTTCCGCCGCAGGCGTGGGCACGGGTGAATTGGAAAAACCGTTTCAAGGCCGGGTGGAACCGGTGGATCGCCGGACCTGGAAACTTGGTATAAGCAAATCATGTGCCATTCTTCTTGATGTTTCGGAAAGCCTGTCGTTCAACTTTTCCAGGATGTTCAACGGGCATTGATAAAGAGGGGGTTAAAGTTTAACAGAGCCCAACCGTGGATAGAGGATTCAATTTCTCATTGCCGTGCAGTGGAAAACCCATGCTCCGGAACGGGAAACGGAAACTGGATAGCTTGAACTCAGAAGAACCAGACTTCATCAGAGCCTTGGTTATGCCGTTCCGGCTTTCTTCCTTACATTACTTGGCGGACTTGTACCTTAAACGTTTCCGCCCTGTCAAGCTTCATTTGAGAAATCATGGCTAATTTGCTAAATCAATTAAGGATTCGTCCATAGAATACTCTCTGAAAAGCGGAGGTTCTCCAGGATATTCCCTTTTCCCTTTCTGAAGGCCGGGATTTTTCAGCCACGATCCTTTCCCGGAATTCTGAGGAAATCGCTGTCGCCTGTAAGTCGAGAGTGTAGGGGAAAATGGCCTTTCCCTCCTCCTCTGCGCATCGGGTATTCTCTGAAGGTTCCCATGGACGCAGAGTCGGGGGGCTCAAAGGGCCGCGGATTCAGCGATCCCGAGGGTAGGCCCGGAAGGATCGGGGATTATTTATCGCTTGTAAAGGAGGGGGGAATCCCTTATGGAGGTTATCCAATGAACATTGATTTTCACACCCACATCTATCCCGATCCTCTTGCCGGCAAAACTGTTGCTGCGGTCCGTCAGCGGGCGGGGATTGAAGCTTACACCGATGGCACTCTGGAGGGTCTGAAAAGGTCCATGGCAGCTGCGGGGATCGATCTGTCCGTCGTGGCGGCCGTGGCCACCAGGCCGGCACAGGTTCCATCGATTCAGCGCTGGCTGGCCGGCATCCGGCAGCCGGGCATTGAAGCGCTGGCAACGATGCATCCCGCGGAACCCTTGAAGTGTGAGCAGATCAGACGCCTGAAACGGAAAGGCTTCAGGGGATTTAAACTGCATCCCGATTACCAGGACTTCTACGTCGATGACCATCGGATGTTTCCCTTTTATGAGGCGGCCGCTGCCGAGGGAATGTTCATTCTCTTCCATGCCGGCGTGGATCGGGGACTTCCCCATCCGGTCCATGCAACGCCGAAACGTCTGGCGGCGGTGCATGAAGCGGCGCCAGGACTCGTAATGATTGTCGCTCACCTGGGAGGCGAAGAGGCGTACGCGGAAACGGCGGTTCACCTGTTGGGAAAGGATGTCTACATGGATACGTCCTTTGTCCTGCGCGGGATGCCGGCGCAGTTTCGGGAGCGCTTTCTTCGGGAACATCCCGCGGACCGGCTGCTCTTTGCCTCGGACAGTCCCTGGACGGATCAGAGAGAAGAACTGGAATTTCTGCTGCGGCTGCCGTATCTTACGGAGAGCGAGCGGGAGAAGATCTGTTATTCCAACGCGGCGCGACTGCTGGGCTTGCAGGGGGAACCCCGGGCCTGATGCCTTCCCGGCGCGGAGGCGGGGAATCTCCGGGGAAAGGCTCCCTCCGGGATGATCGGCGCCGGATCAGATCCAGAGTGGCTCCTGTAAATGACTCTTTTTCTGCAGGCGCTTGGTCAGGATTCGCCTTCCAGGAAAGGGGGACACGCTTCCGGACGAAGGCGGGAAAGAACGATCCTGTTTCGGGGATAGGGGATGAATTCCTCCGGCGCCCCCGTCCATGGCGAAAAATACTGCCGCGAGGTCCGCGTCCCGCCTACTCAGGAATCCAGCGGCCTTCGCTGAAAAAACTGATGTTCCAGGCGCCGCCTTGGAGCCATTTTGCTCCACAGAGCTGACACCGGATTTCATTAATGCGGTCGTTTTCCGTGACGGGGGATTGCGGGGGCCGGTAGCTTGTGAAGAGCTCGGGATTGACATCCTCGTCCTGGAAAAAATCACGTGAGAGTTCACAGATTTCATGCCCGTTCGTGCAGGTGATGACCTGCCCCCTGTGGGCGGCTTTCCGTTCTTTCCTGGCGGCTTCTTCCTCTTCTTCCTCCGCCGGCAGGAGGGGAGACTCGGGAGCCAGGTCGGTCGGAAGGGGCCAGGGCATACTGTCGGCAAGTGCCGTTTCCTCCTCACGGAAGTTGTCGGGGATGAAGGTGGTTTCGACGAGAGGAGGCGTATCCAGCCGAACCTCAAGCTGGCCGTTGACAAATCCGATCTTGATGCGCAGGTCGTACCAGACATCCTCTTCGCACTGCTCTTCGAGGAAGCGGGTGAAGGACTGGGTGAAAATGCCGAGCTCATCCATATACATCATCGTCTTCTACCATTCCGGAGCCTGAACGCTGAGACGCTCCCGTGTGTAAGGTTGGAAGGAATTCCCTCATCTCATCCTCTCCCTCCAGGGGAAACGATTGGCTGACCTTTGAGGGCGCTGCCGCTATTTAGTCGAATCCACTTCAGGGACTGCATGCAAGCTCGAAGCAGGGAACGATCCGCCCGCCAAGCCGACGGCTCCGGATGTCATCCGAGGCAAGGTCCTTATCAGTTCCTGGAAAAAAAAGCAATCCTCCTTCCATGGCCGGGTCCGGACAGGGAGGCGCCTCGGGGGCAGCCTTGCCGGAGGAAAGGGCCGCGTGCCCGCTCCGGCCCGCAGCGCGAGCCTTGTCGGCGGTCTGACCGGCGTCCACCCACGTCCTATGGGAGGAGGCTGTTGAGCCGGCCGGAGACCACCCTCCGGGCTGAACGGAGAGGAGTCGATCCTGTACCTTCGGAAAATCATCTTGAATTTCCAAATAAAGGATAGTATTAAATAAACGTCAATATTTCGCTGTTTTATCCTGTCGAATGACCTTCGTGCTGCGCCTGGTGGGAAGAGGGGCGGATTTCTTTCCGGCGGGCCGGAAGGTCTTTTTCCCTTGCCTGGCCGCGAAGGAGCCCGAGGGGACCCCTCCTGACCAGGCCGCCTCAAGGGCGATTCAGGAAAAAGGCCTGCAAAAGGGACTGGGGACAGGGACAATCGCGGTTTTTCAGGAACGGTTGGCTGAGGCGGGACAAGGGCAGGATTTCACGCCTGGGAAAAAACCCTTTAGCGCTCGATGCGAAAGGAGGGGAACCATGTTTGAACGTATTTTGTATCCCACGGATTTTTCCGATGTCTCCATGAGAGCCTTGAACTATATCAAACGATTGAAGGAAGCCGGAGCAAAAGAGGTTGCCGTGCTGCATGTCATCGATGAAAGAACCCTGGTTGTCCCCGATGTTTTCAGCGGAATCGACTTTGTGGCTATTGAAAATGAACTGCGGCGGATGGCGGAGGAGGAGGGCGGCCGGATGGTGGCGCAGCTTCAGGAAGCGGGACTGGATGCCAGGCTCAGGATCGAGAAGGGGATTCCCTTTCTGGAGATTCTCAAGGCGGCCACGGAAGGCGATGTCTCCCTGATCGTGATCGGATCGCACGGGAAAAGCAACCTGGAGGAAATGCTGCTCGGGTCCGTGTCGGAGAAAGTGATCCGGAAGGCCATTCAACCGCTCCTGGTGGTCAAACGTCCGCGTGACGGAGAAAAGGGAGCGTGACGGGATTTCACGCCGGGAAAGAGCCACTGAACGTCCTATCGCCCTATAAGAAAGGAGAAGGCCATGTTTGAGCGCATCCTGTATCCCACGGATTTTTCCGATGTCTCCAGGAAGGCTTTGGATTACGTCAAGCAGTTGAAGGATGCGGGGACAAAGGAGGTGACGGTCCTCCATGTCATCGACGAACGATTTCTCATTGGGCCGGGACACGAAATTGCCGTCGATTATCTGGCGATCGAGAATGAACTGCGGAGAATTGCCGAAGAGGAATGCAATGAGATTGTGGTGCAGCTTCAGGACCGGGGACTGACCGCCAAATTCAGTGTCCAGAAAGGAGTTCCCTTCCTGGAAGTTCTCAAAACGGCCCGGGAAGAGGAGGTTTCCCTGATCGTGATCGGATCGCACGGGAAAAGCAACCTGGCGGAAGTGTTCCTCGGTTCGGTGTCCGAAGCCGTGATCCGCAAGTCGGTCCGGCCTGTGCTGGTGGTCAAGCGGTAAAAGGCGGCCGGGTGCACGGAGGGGAAGCCCTCCCGTGCACCCGAAAATCAGGCTTCCGTCACGATTTTCGAGAAATCGGCAATTTTGCGGAAGAGGGAGAAGATGGCTTCCAGAAGGGAGAGGCGGTTGAAGCGGATATTTTCCTCTTCCGCCATCACCATGACCGCGCCGAAAAAGCGGTCGATCGGCTCCCGGAGGGCGGCAAGCTCCATCAGCGCGGAGGGGTAATCGTCCTTTGCCAGGGCCGTGATGACTTCTGCCTGTGCTGCCTCAAAGGCGGAATGCAGCTGGACCTCTTCCGCCGCGCTGAAAAGCGCCGGATCGATCCGGCCATTGCCGAACTCTTTCAAAATATTTCCGGCCCGCTTGAAGGCAACGGCCAGCGGTTCGTAAGCGGGATGTGTTTTGAAGGTTTCCATGGCTTCGATCTTTCTGCCGACCTGCACCAGATCGGAGAAGCCCGCCGCCAGGACGGCATTGACGACGTCATGGGGATGACCTTGGGCAATCAGCAGATTTTCCAGCCGTCCGCGGAAGAATTCGAGGACCTCTTTCCGGGTTTCTTCAACGGAGCGTTTCAGCTTCCCCTCGAGGATCGAAAGGCTCTGGTCCACCAAGGCCTCCAGCATCAGCGGATACCGCTTTTCCAGGATGATGTTGATAATGCCGAGGGCCTGCCGGCGCAGGGCATAAGGGTCCGCCGTGCCTGTGGGAACGAGATTGACCCCGAAGAAGCCGACGATGCTGTCCATTTTGTCGGCGATCCCGACGATGGCGCCTTCCTGAGTTTGAGGGAGAGCGCCCCCTGCCGTCAAGGGCAGGTAATGCTCGTAGATCGCCCGGGCGACCGTTGGATCTTCACCGGCCAGGAGGGCGTACTCCCGCCCCATGATTCCCTGGAGTTCCGAAAATTCTCCCACCATCTGGGTGTCCAGATCGGCCTTGGCCAGCAGGGCTGCCCGATCGATCCTGCTTTTCAGGGAGGGATCGATCTGGTCGGCGATTGCGGCGGCCAGTTTCCGAAAGCGTTCCACTTTTTCATAGGAGGTTCCCAGCAGGGTGTGAAAGACAACCTGCTGGAGGCCTTCCACGCGGTTTTCGAGGGGAACCTTCCGGTCTTCTTCAAAGAAAAACCGGGCATCGGACAGCCGCGCCCGGATCACTTTCTCGTTTCCCCGGGTCACCACGGCAGGATCCCGGGCCAGGGTATTGTTGACGGTGATGAAGTAGGGCAGCAGACGATCTTCCCCGTCGACGACGGGAAAATATTTCTGGTGCGACATCATGGAGGTGATCAGCACTTCCTTGGGAAGACTCAGGTAGCTCTCGTCAAAACTGCCGCGGACAATTGTGGGATACTCCACGAGATACGTCACGGTTTCCAGGAGGGCGTCGTTTTCCAGCACCCTGCCGGACACGGCGGCGGCGGCTTGGCGTGCCTCTTCCAGAATAATCCTCTTCCGCTCCTCCGGATCGATGATCACAAAATGTTCCCGGGTTCCGGCCAGGTATTCCCGCAGATTGGAAACGGGGAAGGCCTCGGGACTCAGGAAGCGATGCCCGCGGGATTCCGTTGCGCTTTCGATGTTTCCAATCCGAAAGGGAATCCCCTCGCCCCCGTAAAGGGCGAGAATCCAGTGAATCGGCCTGGCGAAGCGAAAGTCCAGATTCCCCCAGCGCATGGACTTCTTGAAGGACAGGGAGGAAATCAGCCGGGTCAACAGTTCCGGCAGCAAGGAAGCGGTCTTCTGGCCGGTAATGGATTTGCGGATGCAGAGGTACTCTCCCTTGTCGGTCTGCCGGGTCCCCAGTTCGGAAATCTCGACGCCCGAACTTTTTGCGAATCCCAGGGCGGCCTTGGTGGGATTTCCCTCGGCATCAAAGGAAACCCTCCTGGCGGGGCCGAGTTTTTCAATGACCTGATCCTCCTGCTTTTCGGCCACCTCGACCACGGTAAGGCAGAGGCGGCGGGGGGTTCCAAAAACCTGGACCTGCCCGAAGGAAATCCTTTCCTCGGCGAAGGCCCTGCGGATCATCGAACTCAGGTCTTGAAGCGCCTTGGGAATAAAGGCGGCCGGGATTTCTTCCGTTCCGATTTCAAGCAACAGCTCATTGCTCATCTGATTCTCCCATCTGGATCCATGTTCTTGAAATGAAGAGTAAAAAGTTGACGGTAATGCCTCCGCACGGCCGGAGCATTATGCCTCCGACCCGGCCAGCAGGGGAAATCCCATGCGCTCCCGCTGCCGGATATATCCTTCCGCGGAAATCCTGGCCAGGTTGCGGACTCTGCCGATATAACTGGTCCGCTCGGCCACGCTGATGGCTCCCCGGGCGTTGAGGAGGTTGAACGTGTGGGAACATTTGAGGCAGTAATCGTAGGCGGGCAGAACGAGCTCCTTCTCCGCCGTCCGGATGGCTTCGGCCTCGTAAGCGTCGAAAAGCGTTCTCAGCATGTCCACATCGGCGATTTCAAAGTTGTAGGTCGAGAACTCCACCTCTCCCTGGTGATGAACGTCCCCGTACTTGAGGTGATCGTTCCACTGGAGATCGTAGACATTGTCGATCCCCTGGATATACATGGCGATGCGCTCGATGCCGTAAGTCAGTTCCGCGCAGACGGGCTTCACGTCGATGCCGCCGACCTGCTGAAAATAGGTGAACTGGGAGATTTCCATGCCGTCCAGCCAGACTTCCCAGCCCAGACCCCAGGCGCCCACGGTGGGGGATTCCCAGTCGTCTTCCACGAAGCGGATATCGTGGTCCAGCGGATCGATGCCGAAACTCCGGAGGGAATTCAGATAGAGTTCCTGAACATCCAGGGGGGAGGGTTTCAGGATGACCTGATACTGGTAGTAATGCTGGAGGCGGTTCGGATTTTCTCCGTAACGGCCGTCCGTCGGCCGGCGGGAAGGTTCCACGTAGGCGACGTTCCAGGGTTCCGGTCCCAGGGCCCGCAGAAAGGTTGCCGGATTGAACGTGCCCGCCCCCACTTCGATATCATAGGGCTGCTGTATGACGCAGCCCTGATTTGCCCAGTAATGTTCCAGGGCAAAGATCAGTTCCTGAAAGGTCACCTTGAACCTCCTCTCATTCTCTTGGTTTTTCCATTATTTTTTAAGCGGTTGCGGCGGTTGTCTAGCATGATGAGACGGTCGTGTCAATATCGAAAAGGTTCCGGCTTCGATCCGGCCCGAAATGGGCTTTACGGGCCAAGGTTCCGGATCTCGTCGAGGACCTTCAGCGATTTCAGTTCTCTGCCCAGGATATGGCCGATGAACAGGGTGAGCAGGGATTTGCTCTCCCGTGCCGTCTGTCCCGAAAACAGGATCCGCTTCATCTTTTCCGTTTCAATCTCTCGGCCGAGCAGCAGGGTTTTGATGGTCCCGACGGACACCGCCAGGACATCCGCCGCGGCCGGCGTCGGATAACAGGACCGGCAATGGAGCCCTCCCTGGGCGATATTGAAGACGTACCGCTGCTGCGAATTGAGCGGCGCCTTGCAGATGAGGCAGCGATCCAGGGCCGGTGCGTAGCCGGAAAGCTGAAGGTGACGGATCTCGAAGAAGCGCAGGAGACGCTCCGAGGTGTCCCCTTCCTCGATCTGGGACAGGAAGGTCCGCAGCAGCTCGAACAATTCCGTGCCCGGTTTTTCTTCCATGGAGAAATGATCCACCAAATCGAGGAGATAGGAGGCAAGAAGCGTCCTGTCGAGGGAACTCCGGATTTGAGGATATCCATGAATCAGGGAGCAGCTTTCCAGCCAGGCCAGCGAATCCCGCTGCCTGTGGGAGAAAAGGAGGGAGGCGCAGCAGAAGGGCTCCAGAACATTGACGAACCGCCTGCGGCTTTTCCTTGCCCCTTTGGCGATGGCTGTCAGTTTGCCGAAGTGCCGCGTATAAAAGGTCACGATCAGATCCGAATCGCTGTAGTTCAAGGTCTTCAGGACGATTCCATCCGTTTTATGCGTGGCTCGGGTATTCATCTCAGACCGGCGGGCTGGGGGATAATTTTTGGGGCGAAAAGGGCTACGTTTCCTGGTCCTGGTAAACAAGCCTTCCGGCGACCAGGGTCATCAGAACTTTTCCCTTCAGTGTCCAGCCGATAAAGGGAGAGTTTTTCCCCTGGGAGCGCCAGGTGGAAGGATCGACAACCCAGGTCCTTTCCAGGTCGACGACCGTGAGATCCGCCTCGGCTCCCCGCTGGAGGGTTCCCCCGGGGAGATGAAGAATTTTGGCCGGATTGAAACTCAGCTTTCCGATCAGCTCCGGGAGGGTCAACAGCCCGTCCTCGACCAGCCGCAGGCTCAGGGCCAAAGCCGTTTCCAGGCCGGAGATCCCGCTGGCCGCATAGGCGAATTCCACTTCCTTGTCGGTCAGGGCATGGGGGGCGTGATCCGTGGCGATGGCGTCGAGGGTGCCGTCCCGGAGGCCTTCCCGGATCACCCGAAGATCCTCGGAACTCCGCAAGGGAGGATTGACCTTGGCTGCGGGGTCGAATTCCCGCAGGGCCTCGTCCGTCAGGGTGAAGTAGTGGGGGGCCGTTTCCGCCGTCACCCGGACTCCCCGGGCTTTGGCGTCCCGGATCATCCGGACGGCGCCCGCGGAGCTCACATGGGCGATATGCAGGGCGGCGCCGGTATACTCGGCCAGCAGGATATCGCGGGCGATCATCACCTCCTCGGCCAGGGACGGGATGCCGGGAAGCCCAAGCTCCGTGGCAACCCGCCCTTCGTTCATCAGGCCGCCGGCGGAAAGGGAAAGATCCTCGCAGTGGGAGATAATCACCCGATCCAGCGACGAGGCATACTCCAGGGCGCGCCTCATCAGGATGCTGCTCATGACCGGTTTCCCGTCATCGGAGAAGGCAACCGCTCCAGCCTCTTTCAGATCGCCGAATTCGGCAAGAACCTTCCCCTCGGACTTGCGGGAAATGGCGGCGACGGGATAGACGCGAACGAGCCTGCACCCTTCCGCCCGATTCAGGATGTACTCCGTCACGGCCCGGGTATCGTTGACGGGCGCCGTGTTGGGCATGCAGGCGATGGAGGTGAATCCCCCGGCGGCAGCCGCTTCGCTGCCTGAGCGGATGGTTTCCTTGTACTCGTAACCGGGCTCCCGCAGGTGGGTGTGCATATCCACCAGGCCGGGGAGAACGATTTTGCCGTCCAGGGGTAGAACTCGGGTTTCTTCCGGAATTCCGTCGATCCTCTCGGCGATGGCGGCAATTTTCCCTTCCGAGATGAAGAGGTCCAGCGGTCCGTCAAGATTCTGCGAGGGATCGATGACATGTCCCCCTTTCAGCAGCAGTTTCATTCGGTGGCTCCTGTGAGCAGATAAAGAAGGGCCATCCGCACGGCAACGCCATTGGTTACCTGCTCCAAAATGACGGAATGCGTTCCATCGGCTATTTCTGGAGAAATCTCCACACCGCGGTTGACCGGGCCGGGATGCATGATCAGGACGTCCTCTTTTGCGTGGCGGATATTGTCCCGGTTAAGGCAGTAAAAGGTGGAATACTCCCGGAGGGAAGGAAAGATGCTCTGCTGTTCGCGCTCCGTCTGAATCCGGAGCATCATGATGACATCCGCATTGGCGATGGCTTCTTCCAGGCGGTAGGACACCTTGACCCCCAACTGCTCGATCTCCCGGGGAATCATCGTCGCGGGACCGGCCACGGTCAGGTTAACGCCCATCTTCGTCAGCCCGTAAATGTTGGAGCGGGCGACGCGGCTGTGGGCGATGTCGCCGACGATGGCTACCTTCAGGCCGGAGAAGCTTCCCTTGCGGTTGCGGATCGTCATCATGTCCAGCAGGGCCTGGGTGGGATGCTCATGGGCCCCGTCGCCGGCGTTGATGATGGACTGCCGGACCAGGCGGGCCAGCATCTGGGGCGCTCCGGCACAGCTGTGACGGATCACGACGACGTCGGGATTCATGGCTTCCAGGTTCCTCGCCGTGTCGGCCAGCGTTTCTCCCTTGACCAGGCTGCTCGAGGAAGCGGTTATATTGATGGTGTCCGCGCTCAGGCGTTTGCCGGCAATCTCGAAGGAGGTCCGGGTCCGGGTGCTGGCCTCGACAAAAAAATTGATGACCGTTTTTCCCCGGAGGGTCGGCACTTTCTTGATGTCCCGTGCGGACACTTCAAGAAAAGACTCCGCCGTGTCGAGGATCAACTGAATCTCCTCTATGGAAAGATCCTGAATGCCGAGAATATCCTTACGGTTCCATTTCATTGAAAAACCCCTGGGGCAAAGATCGCCCCGGACTCATCTCCCTCGCGGAGGGTGCTAGGCGTCGGTGTCCTCGATGACCACCTCATCGGCGCCGCTCTTTTCAACCAGGTTGACGCTGATGTCTTCCCAGAGCAGGGAGGGAAGATTTTCCCCGACGAAATCGGCGCGGATCGGCAGTTCCCGGTGCCCTCTGTCAATCAGCACGGCAAGCTGAATCGACCGGGGACGGCCGAAGTCGATGAGGGCATCCATCGCAGCCCGGATGGTTCTGCCGGTGAAGAGGACATCGTCAACCAGAATGACTTTCTTCTTATCCAGAGAGAAGGGGATGTCTGTTTTTTTGATCTGAGGTTTCTTATTGGCTGACAGCACGTCGTCACGATAAAGGGTGATATCCAGGATTCCCAGGGGAATTTCCCTTCCTTCAATTTCCCGGATCTTCTTCTGCAGGCGCTCGGCGAGAAATACACCGCCGGTCCGAATGCCCACCAGAACCAGATCCGCTACGCCTCGGTTCTTTTCCAGGATCTCATAGGCGATTCGAGTCAGCGAGCGGTCGATTTCCGCCGCATCCATGAACACTTTCCTGGGCTTCATCCCCGATCCCCTTCCCGGATTTCCATCGTTTCGCCCGCAGGGAGAGACGGAATTTTTTTCCCCTTCCCGAGAACGAACGGCGATTCACCAAAAAAAAGCCTTCCCTTTGTCTGAGAAGGCTGGTCCGGTTCTTCCTGGCTCCATCTGTTCAAGGTCATTTTCTGCCCCGCGTGTCCCTGCTGTTCTTCGATTTGCTTCTAGTAAAATATTCTTCTTCTGTCAAGCTGCAATGTCATGCCGTCGGGTGGGAGAGCCCGCGGTGGAGGCGGCTTTAAGAAGCGGGATCCTTTCAGGAAATCTCTTTTGTTTCATCCTCAATAGTGCTATACGCAGATCACCTGGAGGGAAAGCGCGTGGCTGTTGAATCCGAACCTCAGGTTTTTTTGTTTTTCAGCGAGATCCTGGGGAAAAGACTTCTGGATTCCGAAGGACGGCCGGTGGGGCGTATCCTTGACCTGGTGGTGCGCCTGGTGGAACCTTATCCCCTGGCAACGGGCATCCTGTTCCAATCGGAGGACCGCAGAATCGTTCTGCCCTGGCAGGACCTGGCCGAAATGAACGGCCGCTTCGTGATCGCCCCCCGGGGGTTGGAGAAGGTCCGGGAAGCAGGGACGGAAGAAGACGAGGTGTTCCTGAAAGAAAACCTCCTGGACAAACAGATTGTCGATACCAATGGCGCCAAGGTCAGACGGGTCAATGATCTCCAGTTTCTCAAGGCTCATGGCAACCTCTATCTGGTGCATGTGGATGTGGGGTTCCGCGGCCTCATGCGGCGGGTGGGGCTGGAGAAGGCAACGGACTTCCTGTTGGAAGGGCTCTTTGAATACCATCTGCCCGATCAGTTCATTACCTGGCGGTTTGTCCAGCCGGTATCCTCCCCCGATCTGCTGCGCCTGAAAATTGCCGAAAGCCGGCTGGCTCAGCTTCATCCGGCGGACATTGCCGACATTATTGAAGAGTTGGATATCCGTCAGCAGACGGCGGTCTTCCAGTCGCTGGATGTGGAGACGGCGGCGGAAACCCTGGAAGAAACGGACCCGAAGATCCAGGTCCGACTCATCGAAGAGATGGAAGTCGAAAAGGCCAGCGATATCATCGAGGAGATGTCCCTCAGCGACGCGGCGGATCTCCTCGCCGACCTTCCCAAAGACAAGGCGGAGGGCATTCTCAAGGAGATGGAGCAGGACATCGCCGAGGATGTCAAAGAGCTCCTGACCCATCCGGAAGAGACGGCGGGAGGGCTCATGACGACGGCTTACCTGAGTTTTCCGCCTTCGACGACGGTCCTGGAAGCCCTGCAGGTTATTCGGCGGGAGGCGGAAGACATGGATTTCGTCTACTATCTCTATGTCACCGATGATGAGGAGCACCTGCTGGGGATGCTGAGTCTGAGGGAACTGCTGGTCGCCGAGCCGGAGACGCACCTTTCAGACTTGATGGACCGGCGGGTCGTCATGGTCGAACTGGATGAAGAAGAAGATGCGATTGCCGATGATTTTGCCAAGTATGGACTCATGGCCATTCCGGTCGTGGATGAGGAGAAAAAGCTGCAGGGGGTCATCATGTTCAAAAACCTGCTGGAATTGATTGCGCCTAAACTGGGGAAATAAGACATGCAAGACGATGGTGGCCACCGATGCCGGCCAAAAAGTTTCTTTCCCGGGCGTCGGCTGTTTTTCGCGGCTTTTCGCAGAAGCGATTCTGGAAGTCTCTGGGGATTCTGCTGGCCTTTATCGGGCCGGGAATCATCACCTCCAATGTAGACAACGATGCCGGCGGGATCACAACCTATTCCCTGGCCGGGGCGCAATACGGACTCTCGCTGCTGTGGATTCTTCTGCCCGTTACGGCTGCCCTGATCATCATCCAGGAGATGGGCGCCCGCATGGGGGTTGTGACGGGCAAGGGGCTGTCCGACCTGATCCGGGAGCGGTTCGGCGCGCGGGTCACCTTCTATCTCATGATCGTCCTTTTTCTGACCAACCTGGGAAACACGGTTTCCGAGTTTGCCGGGTTGGCGGCCAGCATGGAGATCTTCGGCTTCAGCAAGTACCTTTCCGTGACACTGGGGGCGGCATTCGTCTGGTGGCTGGTGGTCAAGGGCAGTTACCAGTCCGTGGAAAAAGTCTTTCTCGTCGCCTGCCTCTTTTATCTCTCCTACATCATTTCCGGCTTTATGGGGAAACCGGACTGGGGTGAAATCCGCGATGCCGCCCTGACTCCGACGATGAGGTTTGACGCCGGCTACCTGACCATGGCGATCGGTATTGTGGGAACCACCATTGCGCCCTGGATGCAGTTTTACCTCCAGTCATCCGTCGTCGATAAGGGGTTGAAGGTGGAAGACTATTCCTACACCCGCCTGGATGTCATCGTAGGGTCCGTGACCGTCAACGTCGTCGCCTTTTTCATCATCATGCTCTGTGCCATCACCCTGCACCAGAGTGGAATTCAGATTGAAACGGCCCGGGATGCCGCACAGGCGCTGGAACCGATGGCGGGAAAGTACTGCGCGGCCCTGTTCGCCTTCGGACTGCTCAACGCCTCCCTTTTTGCCGCCTCGATTCTACCTCTGTCCACGGCGTATACGATCTGTGAAGCCTTCGGCTGGGAATCCAGCCTGAATCGCAAATTTGTGGAGGCGCCTCAGTTTTACGGTCTCTATTCCATCATGATTTTTCTGGGGGCGGGCATCATCCTGCTGCCCGATGTGCCGCTGATCCCCATCATGTATTACTCGCAGGTGATCAACGGGCTCCTGCTGCCCGTGATTCTCATTATCATGCTGCTGCTGATCAACGACCGGAAAATCATGGGAAATTTTACCAACGGGCTCCTCATGAACGGGGTTTCCTGGGTGACCGTCGCCGTCCTGATTGTCCTGTCCCTGTCCCTGGTGGTTGCGGCACTCCTGTAATCCTTCCCCTTCCGGCGCAGAGTGCTCTGCTGACCGGCGGCTCCCGGCCTCTCCGGTGCAGGCGATCAAGAGCCTGCTGTTTCCGCGTCCGGCCGCCTGGAATTCATCGTTAGGGATTGTAAAAATATAACTATTACAAACACGTTCGAGGAGATATGGAGTAG
>CAZKRB010000041.1:0-29575 GCA_964555065.1 uncultured Syntrophus sp. | reverse complement strand
TATGGAGGATCAGAAATGACGAGAGAATTTAGCGTCGTGATTGAAAAGGATGAAGACGGCACTTTCGTGGCTTCCGTTCCTGCGTTACGTGGGTGCCATACGCAGGCAAAGTCACTGGATGTATTAATGAAGAGAGTGAAGGAAGCGATCGAGCTCTGTCTTGAGGTCGAAGATCCCGTAGCCACCGAGTTTGTCGGGGTTCAAAGGGTAGCCATTACTGGATGAGCACCTTACCCGCCATTACGGCTCAACGGTTGATTAAAGCCCTTACAAAAATGGGTTTCGAAGCCATACAGAAGAAGGGTAGCCATCATTTTCTTCGCCATCCAGACGGGGAGATGCACGGTTGTTCCGGTTCATCGTGGCGAGACGATGGGTCGGGGACTGCTGGCACAAATCATTCGGGACTGTGAAACGACGATAGAGGAACTGAAAAAGCTCCTGTGAGCGAACAAGGCGCTGAACCAGATCGGCGAGGAAAGGCCCGCGCCTCCCGGTTACGCAGGCGTTCGACGGGTACGGAGGATTCGCAATGAAAAGAAATAACAAGCATGGCTCGAAGCTGTTGCTTTCCGCACTTTCCCTGCTGCTTCTGACTGCCTGCGGTACGACGGCGAAGAACTTGGTCGTGGATTCCAGCCCGCAAAGGGCGCTGGTGGTTGCTCAACCGGTGGAAGGCTTCCCCTCGATGCTCGTGAAGGGCGAACTGGTCATGAGGGAAACTTCTCTCGGGGAGACGCCTGCTGCAGTTGAGGTCCGGTTTATGAGTGACGCTGCCAAAGTTACGCTTACCGCTGAAAAAAGAGGGTACGCCTCCTCCTCGCGGGAAGTGACCAAAGACTCGACGGATCCTGTTTTCTTCGATCTGAAAAGAATCGATGGCGTACCCGAGGCGACATTCAAATTGGAAAATCTGGCTGTGGAAAGTTATTCCCTTTTGCCCGCGTACGTGGAAGTCCATGTCCGGTCCGGAGTCGGCAGGTTGGACAAGGTGGAATTTTCTCCGCAATCTTCCCGGAACGTGACGGAAGAGCTCAACCGGGAGTTGGCTAAAACCCTCGCCGGCGGCAGCGGACGAATCCATCGGGCGGCAATCGATGCGTCCCTGCAGCCTGATTGGCATAAGATGACAACGAATCTGAATACTTACCTTCTTCAACTGAATCCAAAGCGATTGAGGTATTACAGCCTGCCGCCCTATCTGAATTCCAAAGTGGAGGGATTCAAACCATTCATCGCAAGCTTCGGCGCTGAGGAGGGGAACGACCAACCCTATCTCCTCTATGTGTGGAGCAAGTGCATAACGGAGACCGCCGGGCGCAAAGTCGGAAATGCGCTGCTCTCCGCGTTGGGTCCTGTCGCAACCGTCGCGAGCCGCGGGTATGTATACGATCCCGCTGCTTTTCTTCCGAACTCGGGAACCCTGGTCGTTATCCATGTCATCGATGCCAAGAGCTCGGAAGTGGTGCATATCGAACAGCATACTTTCGCGGACATTACCGACGGCGAGTCGCTTAGAGCCTTGGCGGGAGCCATCGGTACATATCCTGGGTTCAAATAATTAACAATGGGCGCTTGGGTGATCCAGAGACGTCACCGAGCATATGGAAATAGCAGGAGAGTGAAAGCCACATTGGCAATGGATGTACCGGAAAGGGGGACAGAAAATGGACACAAGGCTCGTGGAAGAAATCAAGCGAAGGCTGGATAGGGTGAAAGAATTGGCCCAGGAAATCGAAGATGTGCCGAATCTGCTGCCGGATCTTTGGACGATGCGCGGGATCGACAAGAGATGCCAGGAGATTAAAGAACATATTGGATGGATTGAAAGCAGATTGGATTGGGGGAGCGGCGGCTCCTATGATACACTTCCCTAAGGCCCGAAAAAACTGACAGTTGCCGAGAGATCTTCCCCTCGGCGGCAGCCGAATCCCAAGCGAGAAACAGAGGCCTTTGGCTCTATGGTTTCTCCGTGCCTACGGAATTTGATCCTGTGCTCAAGCAGGACTTGCTGAAGTCGGACCATTGATCAGTGAAGGTGCGATTTCCACGGAAGGGGTGCGTTTATCGGCCGCTTTTCCCGTTCAAGCCCGAACGGCGGGGATGTCCCAGGTCGGCAAAGCCCCTTGACGTTCGGACGATTGCGGGTTAAGGAAGCAACGAGACTCTCTTTACGGTTGAATAAGTTAAAAAATCTTTTTCAGGAGGTTCTGATGAATACCGCTTTAGAGTTTATCAAGGCCAACCCGGTTTTTCATCTCGCCACGGTCGACGGAGACAAAGCCAGGGTCCGTCCCTTCGGCTTCGTCATGAAAAGAAACAATACCCTCTATTTCGGCACGAATAAAAGCAAGGATGTCTATCAGCAGCTTCTGAAGAATCCCGAGATCGAGATTTCCGATATGGGAAGGGATAATACCTGGTTGAGGATCCGGGGGCGGATCGCCTTTGATGATTCCCGTGAGGCAAAAGTGCAGGCCTTCGAGGAGATGCCTGAGCTGCTGCGGATTTATCCCAAGGGGGCGGACGATGAGTCGTTTGTGACTTTTTACTTTACCGAAGCGGAAGCCAAGCTGTTCTCCTTTGCCGGAGCGCCGAAGATCCTTTCACTTTTTTAAGGCCAGCAGAAAATAGCCGGATGGTCACGAGGTTATCCCTTTGCTGCGATGGGCTCCGCGGCCCGACTTGAAACGCAAAACTCCATAAAGGTTAAGATATAAGATATGATCGGTATTTCAAAACTTTACTGCGGGGCGGTGGAGCCCGCCGATGTGCTGCGGTACAACCGGGAATCGGGCCGGCTGCCCTCCCATCTCCTCCAGTTTTCCAAGGACAAGCGGCCGGTGATCGTCTGGAACATGACCCGGCGGTGCAACTTGAAGTGCATCCATTGCTACTCCAGCTCCCAGAATATCCACTACAGCGACGAGCTGACGACGGCGGAAGCCGAAGCGATGATCGACGACCTGGCCGCCTTCGGCTGCCCCGTCCTTCTCTTTTCCGGCGGAGAGCCCCTGATGCGGGAAGATCTTCCGGAGCTTGCGCAATACGCCGTTTCCCGGGGGATGCGGGCGGTCCTGTCCACCAACGGGACCCTGTTGACCCGGGAAAAGGCGGCCGTGCTGAAAAAGATCGGTCTGTCCTACATCGGCGTCAGCCTGGACGGCCTGCAGGCAACCCATGACCGCTTCCGGGGGGTTGCCGGCGCTTATGCAGCCGCCATGAAGGGCATCCGCCTCTGCCGGGAGGAGGGGATCAAGGTGGGGGTGCGCTTCACCGTCAACCGGAAAAACGCCGCCGACATTCCCGCCATCTTCGACCTGCTCGAGGCCGAGGATATTCCCCGGGTCTGCTTCTACCATCTCGTCTATTCCGGCCGGGGTTCTGCGCTGGTCGCCGAGGATCTCTCTCCCGAGGAAACCAGGAAAACCGTCGATCTCATCCTGGACCGGACCCGCGACCTCTTCGACCGGGGGCTTCCCAAAGAGGTGCTTACCGTCGACAACCATGCCGACGGGCCCTACCTTTATCTCCGGATGCTGAAGGAAGATCCCCGGCGGGCGGCGGAGGTCCTGGAACTGTTGCAGATGAACGAGGGGAACAGCTCCGGCAACGGCATCGGCTGCATCAGCTGGGACGGGGAGGTTCACCCCGACCAGTTCTGGCGGGGAATTATCCTGGGCAATGTGCGCACCAGGCCCTTCAGCGAGATCTGGACCGATCCGGATAATGAGTTGCTGATGAAGCTCAAGGACAAGAAACCCCATCTTCAGGGTCGCTGTGCGACCTGCCGCTGGCTTGACGTCTGCGGCGGAAACTTCCGCGCCCGGGCGGAGGCGGTGACGGGCGATTTCTGGGCCTCCGATCCGGCCTGCTATCTGACGGACGAAGAGATCGCGCCGCCGGAGGATTCCCGCCCGTAGCTCATGCAAATTTCAGAGCGAAGATGATCACAGGTCGGCGAAGGCGGAAGGCGATGCCGGCGTACTGAAGCGTACAGCTTGAGCCGTTCAGGTTGCCGGCTTAGAGGACGCTTTGATTGGAGATGGGAAGCGCAGTTTTTCGCCTTGGAGGCTGCCGACAAAGGCCTTGCCAAGAGGTGCAACCGGCCCTCAATAAGGGTCGGCGCAGCAGGCTCCGCCGGAGGACCGATCTCCCCATAGAATTGAACGACGAGGTGACAACCCTATGAATTTCCCTGAATACCGACCCCGGCGGCTCCGGAAGAATGATCTCCTCCGGCGGCTCGTCAGGGAAACCCATCTGTCCGTAGATCAATTGATTCTTCCCCTCTTTGCAACCTTTGGCAAGGGCGTGAAAAAGCCCATCGGGTCCATGCCGGGCCATTTCCAGCTTTCCGTCGATCTCCTGGTGAAGGAGGTCCACGAATGCCGGGAACTGGGAATTCCGGCGGTCCTGCTCTTCGGGATTCCCGAACGGAAGGACGAGGCGGCCTCCGGAGCCTTTGCCCGGGACGGGATCGTCCAGCAGGCGGTGCGGCGGATCAAGGACAAGGCGCCGGACATCCTCGTGGTGACCGATGTCTGCCTCTGCGAATACACGGACCACGGCCACTGCGGGATGATCGAAAAGGGTGAGGTGCATAACGACATGACCCTGGAGGTGCTGGCGGAAACGGCCCTCTCCCACGCGAAGGCCGGGGCGGACATGGTGGCGCCGTCGGCCATGATGGATGGCCAGGTCGGGGCGATCCGCGAGGGTCTCGATGAAGGGGGCTATGAAAACGTCCCCATTCTGGCCTATTCGGCGAAATATGCCTCCTGCTTCTACGGGCCCTTCCGGGACGCGGCGGAGAGCGCCCCCCGGTTCGGCGACCGCAAGGCCTACCAGATGGACCCGGCCAACGGGGATGAGGCCATCCGGGAGATGAATCTCGATGTCCAGGAGGGGGCCGATCTTCTCATGGTCAAACCGGCACTGCCGTATCTCGATATCATCCGCCGGGCGAAGGAGGAATTCGATCTGCCTCTGGCGGCCTATAACGTGAGCGGCGAATTCGCCATGATCAAGGCGGCAGCGCAGCTGGGGTGGCTCGACGAAGAGAAGGCCATGATGGAGTCCCTGACGGCGATCCGCCGGGCGGGCGCGGACATTATCATCACCTATTTCGCCCGGGAAGCGGCAAAGGCTCTCCAGAAATGAATCCTGCCCCGTTGCCCTCAACCCTGCGGATGGTGGCCTGGGAAGTGACGCGGAGCTGCAATCTCTCCTGCGTCCACTGCCGGGCTTCGGCGGAGAAAGGCCCCTATGCCGGGGAGCTCTCCACGGAGGAGGGGAAGAAGCTCCTGGAGGAGATCGCCGCCTTCAGCAAACCGGTGATCATCCTGACGGGCGGAGAGCCCCTCCTGCGGGAGGATATCTACGAACTGGCCGCTTATGGAGACAACCTGGGATTGCGGATGGTCCTGGCGACCAACGGCACCCTGGTGACGGAAACGCTCGCCCGGCGGATGCGGGAAGCGGGGATCCAGCGGGTGAGCATCAGCCTGGACGGACCCGATGCTGCCGGCCACGACGCCTTCCGGCAGATGCCCGGGGCCTTCGCCGGTTCGCTGGCGGGCATTGACGCCCTGAAAAAGGCGGGGATGGAGTTCCAGGTCAATACGACGATCACCAGCACCAACCGGCATCAGTTGTCCGCCCTCATGGATTTGGCTGTCCGCCTCGGGGCTGCGGCTCACCACATCTTTCTGCTGGTGCCCACCGGCCGGGGGCGGGATCTCGCCGGCCAGGCCATCCGGCCCCAGGATTACGAGGACACGCTCCAGGCCTTTCATGCGGCGAGCCTCTCCTGCCCGATCCCCCTGAAAGCCACCTGCGCTCCCCACTATTACCGCATTCTGCGCCAGAAGGGGGACGCTGGACGAAAGCCGGCGGCGGAAGGGCACGGAGCCCTCCATGCCGTGACCCGGGGCTGCCTGGGAGGGATATCCTTCTGCTTCATTTCCCACACCGGCCAGGTACAGCCCTGCGGCTACCTGGAACTGAACTGTGGGGAGGTCCGGGAGGCGGGGTTTGCAACCATCTGGGAAAACGCCGCCGTTTTCCAGAAATTGCGCAACCCGGCGTCTTACGGGGGGAAGTGCGGACGCTGCGAGTTTTTCCGGATCTGCGGCGGTTGCCGCGCCCGGGCCTATGAACTGACGGGCGACTACCTGGCGGAGGAGCCCTTCTGCGTCTATGAACCGGCAGAGAAGGCGCCCCCCTTGCCATAACTGTAGAATCAACTTTCCGGCCAAGGAATGACGGAGGGGTGCAAAAGAAATGAGGGGGAAAGAGGCGAGGGGGGAACTAAGCGAGGCAGGAACGAGGCGGGGGAGGAAGGACGCGAGGCGGCCGCCTCCTGAAAAGGTCGGGGACAGGCGGTGAAGACCGAATCATTGACGGAAGGAAGGCAACCCAGGATCAAGCTGAGGCGGGAAGACCCCCCCAGACAGGACAGGAACTTATGGACGCACTGGATAAAGCCCTGTTGAATCTGCTCCAGACGGATTTTCCCCTGGATCCGGAGCCCTTCAAGGGGCTGGCAGGGAGGCTGGGGCTTTCCGAAGCGGACGTAGTGGCGCGCATTGCCCGCTTGAAGGAGGAGGGGGTAATCCGGCGGATCGGCGCCGTGCTGGACAGCGGGAAGCTGGGTTACACAAGCCGCCTCTGCGCCGCCTGCGTTCCCGAAGAGCAAATCGCCCCTTTTGTCGAGCGGGTCAACGCTCTTCCCGGGGTGACACACAATTACCGGCGCAACCACCCCTGCAATATCTGGTTTACCCTCATCGCCCCGTCGGAAGAGGAGTTGGAGAAGACCCTCGCCGGCCTCGCGGAAGAAACGGGCATCGGGGAAATCATGACGTTCCGGGCCGTCCGTACCTTCAAGATCGACGCCAAATTTCTTTTCGATGCGCCGCTGCCGGGTGATGAGGACGCCTCCCCGGACCAGCGGGAAGGGAAGGGCGGGGATGAGAACTGAAAGGGACTTTAAGGCGCCCCCCCGTCGGACAGGGAAGAATCTGCGATCCCTGGCGATCCTTTGCCTTATCCTCCTGTGCCTTGCCACCGCCGGCTTCCTAGATTTCCTGGAAGCCGGAGAGAAAAAACAGCTCCGGATTCTCCATGTCAATGATTTTCACGGCTTCGTCCAACCCTATCGCCCCTTCGGCTCCAGTGAGGAAAGGGGGGGCGCGGTCTTTCTCGCGGCGAAGATCGGGGAACTCCGTGCCGATCCAGCCGTTCCCACCCTGCTGCTCGCAGCGGGCGACATGATCCAGGGGGACAACTGGGCCAATCTTTTCCAGGGCCGGTCGGTCATCGAACTGATGAACGCCCTGGCCTTCGATGGGATGGTCATGGGCAATCACGAGCTGGATTTCGGCCAGGCAGTCCTGAAAGAGCGGATTGCAGAGGCGTCCTTTCCCGTTCTGGCGGCCAATGTTCAGGGCATGCCCGAGTTGAAGCCCTTCATGATCCGGGAGATCGGTGGGGTGAAGGTGGCGGTGATCGGACTGGTGACGGAACACACCCCCACGAGCACCCATCCGGCCAACGCCGTGGGGCTGACCTTCCTTCCCCCCCGGGCGACCCTGGAAGCGACCCTGCCGGAGCTGCGCCGGAGGGCCGAGGTGGTGATCGTTCTCACCCATCTCGGCCACGAGGCCGATCGCCGGCTGGCGGGGCAGATCCCCGGTGTGGAAGCCGTGATCGGGGGGCACTCTCACACGCGGGTGGCGGATCCGCCCCGGATCAATGATGTTCTGGTCCTTCAGGCCTGGGAGCACGGCAAGGCGCTGGGCGTTCTGGACCTCACCTTGGAGGGCGGCCGGGTAACGGCTTCCAACGCCCGCCTGATCGATGTGAAACCGGAGGGGCCGCCCCCCGCTGGACCGGTGGCGGCGCTGGTGGACCGATACCAGCGGCAGATGGATGGGGTGCTGGGTGAGGAAATCGGCCGCTCCCGCGTCCATCTCAACGGTGCGGAGGTGCGCACCCGGGAAACCAATTTCGGCGATTGGGTGGCCGACATCGTCCGGCGGACTGCCGGGGCGGACATGGCCCTGATCAACGGGGGAACGATCCGCATGAGCATCCGGAAAGGCTCCATCCGGCTGAAGGATGTCTATTCCGCCCTGCCGTTCAACAACTACATCGTGGCCTTCCGGCTGCGCGGGAAGCAGATTCGGGCCGCCTTGGAGCATGGTGTGTCCCGGGTGGAATTCCATGACGGCGCCTTCCCCCAGGTTTCCGGCCTGACCATGGCCTATGATCCCTCGGCGCCGCCGGGAAGCCGGGTCGTGCGGGTTTCCGTGGGCGGCCGTCCGCTGGAGCCGGACAGGGAATACACCGTGGCGACGAACGATTTCATCGCCGCTGGCGGGGACGGGTACACGGTCTTCGGGGAAGTCATCTCCCCTTCCGATCTGGCGGACCCGGCGGCTGTGGGACGGCCGGGGGCGAAGCTGGTGTTCAATGACGCCGGCCGCTGGCTGCGGGACATCGTGGTCGACACCATCCGCGCCCAGGGCGAAATCGACCCCCTTCCGGAAGGGCGCATCGTGGAGGGCGCCCGACCATGAGAGTGTATGTCAACGATCGGCCCGTGTTTGTCACCGAAGGGATGACCGTCCGCCACGCCCTGCTGGCGGCACGATTCGAGAAGGCACTGGAAAAGCTGTGCGTCCGGGACGCATGGGGGAATGAAGTCGGCCTGGACGGGGCCCTCTCCGAAGATCAGAAGCTCCGGGTTGCCTTGCCGGGAGATGAAGTCGGATCAGAGCATCCAAAGCCGGAGCATGCTGAGGGAAACGCAGAAAAGGGAAAATGAGGCGTTCCGGCAGCAGGCAGGGGGGCGATCCGGGCTGATTGGTCCGCTTTGGCAGGGTTTCGGGAAATGCACAAGGTCACGCCAAATTTTTCAATTTATTATAAATATCGATCACTTGCCCGATAAAGTGCACTGCGTTTCTTTGCAGTAAATTCAATGCACCATGTTCTTATGTGACTTGACCTTTGGGAAATGAAGGCCCGGGGTAGATTAAAATGAGGGCTCATGGTATGGTGGGCCGAAATTCAGCAAGACAGAACCGCACAGGTGTTCATGGCAGTCAGCAATCATCGGGAAAACAGCGACCGGAAGACCCTTTACGTGGTCGATGGCAGCAACTATCTCTACCGCGCCTTCTACGCGATCCGGGAACTCTCCAATTCCCGGGGGCTCCCCACCAACGCCGTCTATGGATTCACCAATATGCTGCTCAAACTCCTCCGGGAGCGCCGGCCGGACTATCTCGTCATTACCTTTGATCTCAAGGGGCCGACTTTCCGGCATGAAGCCTACGAGCAGTATAAGGCGACCCGGAAAGCGACGCCCGATGCCCTGGTCGCCCAGATCCCCTATATAAAGGAGATCATCCGCGGTTTTAACATTCCGATCCTGGAACAGCAGGGAACGGAAGCGGATGACCTCATCGGCACCCTGGCCTGCCGCTATGCCGGGGAAGGGATGGAGGTGGTCATCGTCTCGGGCGACAAGGATATGATGCAGCTCATGACGCCCGAGATCATCATGATCGATACGATGACCGATCGGACCTATGATGTCGCAGCCGTGAGAGCGCGGTTCGGCGTCGACCCGGAGAAGGTGCCGGATATCCTGGGGCTCATGGGGGATCAGTCAGACAATATTCCCGGCATTCCGGGAATCGGTCCGAAGGGCGCTCAGCGGCTGATCGAGGAGCATGGCAGTATCGAAGAAATCATCCGGAATACGGAGCGTCTGCGGAATCCCAAACTTCGGGAAAGCGTCCGGACCTATGGCGATCAGGCCCTGCTGAGCCGAGACCTGGCCCGGATCCGCACCGATGTTCCCCTGGACCTCGATCTGGAAGAGGCCCGCCTCCGGGAGCCGGATCGGGAGGCTCTGGCCCGGATCTTCCGGGAGTTGGAATTTTCCTCGCTGCTCCGGGAATTCAGCCCGGAGGAGAACTTTGGTGAGACGTCTTATCCGCTGCTCGAAACGCCGGAATCGGTGGCGGCATTCCTTTCTCCTTTGAAAGCGGGCGGCAGGCTGGTCTTGGAGATGATTCTTTCCGGCAGTGAACCGATGCGGGCGGAACCGGTCGGACTGGCCCTGGGGCCGGCCCCGGGAGAGGCGGGCTATGTTCCCCTCAACACCGCGTCCCTTCTTCCCGCCCTCTCTCCCTTCCTGGCGGATCCCAACATCACCCTTGTCGGCCACGATCTCAAACCGGTCCTCATTGTTTTATCGCGGTGCGGTCTGGAGGTGGCAGGCCCCGCCGTGGATACGATGGTGGCGGCCTATATCCTCAATCCCGCCCGGCGGGGGCTCGAGCTTTCCGAAGTGGTGCAGGACCATCTTCACCGCCAGGTTGAGCCGCTGCGGAAGCTGAGCGGCAACGGCGCCCAGGCGCAGCCCCTCCCTTCGCTGCCGCCGGAGCGATTGAGGGACTTTGCCTGCCGGCGGGTGGAGGCCATCGGGGAGCTGGCTTCCGTTCTGGGTGAAAAGATGGAAGAGGCGGGGCTGCGAACGCTCTTCGATTCGGTGGAGATGCCGCTGGTCGCGGTCCTGGCGGCCATGGAAGAGCGGGGCGTTCTCCTGGATCTGAAGCTGCTCCAGGAGATGTCCCAGGAACTGGACCATCTCCTCAGCCTTTCGGAGGGGAAGATTTACGACCTGGCGGGGGAGCAGTTCAACATTTCTTCCCCCAAGCAGCTCCAGGCCATCCTTTTTGACAAGCTTCACCTGCCCAGGGGAAAAAAAACCAAGGGGGGCTATTCCACCGACGTGGAGGTGCTGAGCGTTCTGGCTCTGACCCATGAGCTGCCGGCCGAGATTCTTGCCTACCGGAGCATGGCCAAGCTGAAATCCACCTATGTCGACGCCTTGCCGGCCCTGATCAATCCCCGTACCGGACGGATTCATACCTCCTACAACCAGACGGTGGCCGCAACGGGACGCCTCTCCAGCAGCAACCCCAATCTCCAGAACATTCCGATCCGCACCCTGGAGGGGAAGCGAATCCGCCAGGCCTTTATCGCCCAGCCCGGGTGGCTGCTTGTTGCCGCCGATTATTCCCAGATCGAACTGCGCGTGCTGGCTCACCTTTCCGAAGATCCGGTCCTGATCGACGCCTTCAACGCTGGGGAAGATATCCACAGCCGCACCGCCGCCGATGTCTTCGGCGTCTTTCCGGAAATGATCAACGCGGAAATGCGCCGCCAGGCGAAGGTCATCAACTTCGGGGTGCTTTACGGCATGAGCGCCTTCGGCCTTTCCCGGGAACTGGGCATTCCCCAGAAACAGGCCCAGGCGTATATCGACGGCTATTTCAAAAAGTACAGCGGAGTCAAAGCCTATCTCGACGGCATTCTTTCCCAGGCCAGGGAGCGGGGATACGTCACCACCCTCCTTGCCCGGCGCCGCTATCTTCCTGAGATCAACAGCGGCAACCAAGCCGTGCGCCAATTGGCCGAACGGATGGCCATCAATGCCCCGATCCAGGGAACAGCGGCGGATTTGATCAAGATGGCCATGCTGAGGATTGCCTCCCTCCTCAAGGAACGAGGCCTGAAGTCGGCAATGACCATGCAGGTTCATGATGAACTGGTGTTCGAGGCGCCCCGGGAAGAGAAGGAAGCGCTCATGAACCTGGTCCGGCAGGAGATGGAAGGGGTTGTTCAACTCAAGATCCCCCTCAAAGTGGAAATTGCCGCCGGTCAGAACTGGGATGAAACGCACGGGTAGAACCTCCTGTCCGCCGGAGCGATCCCGTTGAAAAATGAAAACACTGCAAACAGGAGAGTCCTTGGAATGAAAAAGATAACCCTCTTATTTTCCCTTTTCCTGATGATCGCTTTCCTCCAGCCTGCTGACCTGGAAGCGCGGAAAGAGGAGAGGAAGAAAAAGCCGACTGTCAAGGCGGCGGTTGTCAAGCGCCCCATCGCCAAAAAGACGGTTGCCAAACGCCCTGCCGCCGGAAAGGCGGTTGCCGCCAAGGCTTCCCCGAAGGCTAAAAAGGTCCGGAAAACTCCGAGAAGTGTCGGGCCGGAGATTCAGTCCGCCATCCTGATGAACATGAATGACCGCCGGGTTCTCTATGAGCAGAATGCGGATAAACCCATCCAACCCGCTTCGCTGACCAAGGTCCTCTCCCTGTTCCTCACCTATGAGGCCATGGCGCAGGGAAGGGTCCACTGGGACGACCGGGTGATGATCAGTCAGGCTGCGCGGCAGGCGGGCGGTACCAGGATGTACGTCGAACCGGGTGAAAGAGTGCCGCTGGAAACGCTTATCAAGGGAATGACGGTCATCTCGGCGAATGATGCATCCGTGGCGGTTGCGGAGCATGTGGCCGGGAATGTGGACCGCTTTGTGGAAAGGATGAACCGGAAAGCCGGTGAACTGGGGATGGCGAGCAGTGTCTTTCGGACTCCCAATGGTATGCCGGCGGAAGGGCAATATACAACGGCGCGGGACATGATGATTCTGGCCGATGCCTATCTCCGCCGCTTTCCCGGCTCCCTCGCCCTTCATTCCATGCAGTATTACCGGTACAAGAATATTACCCAACACAACTGCAATGGTCTCCTGAAGAAGTATCCCGATGTGGATGGCCTGAAAAGCGGCTTTGTGCGGGCTTCGGGATATAATCTCATTACCACGGCCCGCCGTGGCAACACCCGCCTTATCGCCGTTGTCCTGGGAGCGAAAAACCCAGAGATCCGGGTGCGGGAATCCCGGAAACTTCTGGACATGGGGTTCCAGATGCTTCAGGCAGGCGGAAGCGACCTTCCCCCGAGCTCCTGAATTTTCCGGGAATCAAGCTCAGAGGCAATTCCTTATCGGCCCGTTCAACAATCGAACGCGGTCCGTGCGTTATTCGAACAGGCGCAACCTGTTGATAACATCCAGAAACTATGAATATTCCCCTTTTTGTTGTCTGCCCGTCGGCGGATTCCGCACTCTTGTTTCCTGAGTCGTTCGCTCCCGGGGTTTTTTACCTTTTTCCCCTGACTCATGCCGCATTGTTTTACCTCCGTTGTCCTTCTTTATCTATTTGATTTTTATTATCTATTTTCTTTGTCGTCTCGATGCTGGATAAGAATGAAAATAAGATTTCAGGTTGGCTCTTGTCTTGCTACAAGTAAAAGTCGCGATAACGGAATCTGAGTGACGTCTGGACGTTTATGGGTTACTAATGTTGAAGCGGGATGGATCTGGCGGTTGGTTGATGGTTTGTTTCTCATGTGCAAGGGGGATATAGCAGAAACCTACGTGGGAGCATGTGCAGATGAACCGGCCTCCAAGGTCGAATCATCCGATGTCCTCAGCGAGTGTAAATTTTTTCTTTCGGAAGCGGATCCGTTCCCGGAAGAGCTTCAGAAGTCCCTAGCTTCCGGAATGGAAAAAAAGGAAGAGCATTCAAAAAACGAAATGCTGGAATTCTTCCTCCCGGAGTAAAAGTTATTCTTAGCTTGTGTTGTGCACCTTGAGCGGTGGGTGGCTGTTTTCCCCTCCTTTCCCACCCACTGCTCATTGCTCATGATCTGAGAGAGGATCTGCGTTGCCGATTCCTTTCAGTGAAAGTAATGGTGGATGGTTTTTGGCTCCCTCCTTTTCCATCCACCATTTTTTTGCCTATTCCTACAGCATTTGCTGTATTCCATGGTCTCATCCTTATCCTGAACATTTCTTGACTCCAAGGTGAAATTTCTTGTAGGGTATCGTCGCTGGCGGTAAAATAAATTCATATTGTTGAGGAGAAAATCAGGGAAGGTACGCCTAACCATCCTCTGTCTTGAATCGTCAAAAATCCTGGAGGAAGAATCGAAGTGACCAATCAGGGGGAAGAACGTTGTGGCGGTTTGTTGAGGGGGAAGGAAACGCTCCTGCTGGTCGATGATGAAGAGGTCAATCTCGAATTGATGAGAGAAATTCTGGAGCTGCTGGGGTATACGATCCTTTCGGCCGGGAACGGCCAGGAGGCGCTCCGGATCTACCGCATCCAAGGCGGAACGATTGATCTGGTCATCCTGGATATGATCATGCCGGATATGAATGGGGGGGAGGTTTTCAGTCTGCTGCAGGAAATGAACCCATCGGTCCGCGTTATTCTTTCCACCGGCTACAGCCTGAAGGGGCAGGTAGAAGACATGATGAAACAGGGTTGCCGGGCGCTCATTCAGAAGCCTTTCCATCTCGATGAACTGTCCCAGGCGGTTCGCCAGGTTCTGGACGCGCCCTGAAGGGTCAGCCGGTGCGCTTCAGGACCAGGGCCGATCGGGTCGGCAGGTAGAGGGTGGCGCAGTGCCGTATTCTCCCATCCGGTCCGGGTTCGGGGTGGGTGAAATAAACCTGTCGGGGTTGAACGCGTCCATGACCGCCGAATTCCACGGCGTCGCTGTCGAGGATCAGTTGATATTCCCCGGGTTCGAGGTCGACCGGGTAGTTGGTCAGCGACAGATGGGGATGGAAGCAGAAAAGGAAGACCAGTCCGGCCCGCTGGAAGCCCAGCAGCAGATCGGTCTGATTTTCCAGGATGCGGTAAGGTCCGGAGGCATCGAGCAGACCGCATTCCGCCGTCAGGCGCATCATGGCCTTGTCGAATTCCGCCAGAAAACGGTATCGCAGGTTGGGGTCGTCCCGGAGCGGCCACTGGCGGCGGGCGTATTGGTAAGACCAGTTGTTTCCCTCGCGGGGGAAGTCGATCCACTCCGGATGACCGAACTCGTTGCCCATGAAATTCAAATAGCCGTTTCCTGCCGTGGCAAGAGTAATCAGACGGATCAATTTGTGCAAAGCGATGCCTCGGTCCACCTGGATGTCCGATTCGAAGATGTTCATGCGGGTGTACATGGCTGCGTCGATGAGCCGGAAGATGATCGTTTTATCCCCCACGATGGCCTGGTCATGAGATTCCGCGTAGCCGATCGTTTTTTCATCGGCCCGCCGATTGGTGAGCTCGTAGTAGAGATGACCCAGGGGCCAATTCTCATCGGGAGTTTCCTTTAACAGCTTGATCCAGTAGTCGGGTACGCCCATGGCGAGGCGATAATCGAACCCGAACCCGTCCTCTTCGCGGGGCGCGGCCAGCCGCGGCATGCCACTCACATCCTCCGCAACCGTCATGGCATCCGGCCGCAGGGTATGGATGACTTGATTGGCCAGGGCAAGGTAGACCAGGGCGTCTTCATCCAGATTATCTCCGAAATAATCCCCATAATCCGTAAAGGCTTTCCCCAGCCCGTGATCCAGGTACAGCATGCTGGTCACGCCATCGAAGCGGAACCCGTCGAATCGGTACTCATCCAGCCAGAAACGGCAGTTCGAGAGGAGAAAATGCAGGACCTCCGGCTTGCCGTAGTCAAAGCAGCGGGAATCCCAGGCGGTGTGATTCCCCCGGGGGCCTTCATGGAAATACTGAAAGAGGGTTCCGTCGAAACGGCTGATTCCTTCCTCCTCGTTCCGGGCGGCATGGGAATGAACGAGATCCATGATGACCGCCAATCCCGCTTCGTGGGCTGCATCGATCAGCGCCTTGAGCTCCTCCGGCGTGCCGAAGCGGGAGGACGCGGCAAAGAAGCTGGACACATGATATCCCAGGGACCCGTAATAGGGATGTTCCTGAATGGCCATCAGTTGGAGGGTGTTGTACCCCCCATCGACCACCCGCGGCAGGATCTTTTCCCGGAATTCATCATAGGTTCCCACCTTTTCCTCCGCCTGCGCCATGCCGACGTGGGCTTCATAGATCCGCGGGGCCTCCGGTAAGCGGCGGAAAGAGGGATGCCGCCAGGCATATGAATGCTCCGGCTCCCAGACCTGGGCGGCGAACAGGTGGGTCTGCGGGTCCTGGACCGCCCGTCGGGCATAGGCGGGAATCCGTTCGCCGCTGCCGCCGGGCCAGTGGAGCAGAAGTTTGTACAGCTGGCCGGATTTCAGCATTTCGGCTGGGAGGCGCAGTTCCCAAATCCCGTTTTCCCCCTTCCTCTGGAGGGCGAACTCCCTTCTTTCCTGCCAGCCGTTGAAATCGCCGATGAGGGAGATCGCCGTGGCATTGGGGGCCCACTCATGGAACACCCACTCGGCTCCCTGGCGGTGGAGGCCGAAATATTCGTGCCCCGAGGCGAAATCCGCCAATTCCATACGCCCGTCGGTAAGGCGCTGCTCCATAAGACGGACTTTTTCAAGCCGGCGCTGGATGATCGAAAGGTAGGGGGTCAGGTAGGGATCTTTCATAAAGGGGCGCGGATTGTTTTCCGGACGCGGCCGGATTTGCGAGAATATCTTATTTCAGTATTTAAAATGTAGGGTAAGGGAGAGGGGATGTCAAGGGAAAGAAAACCCGGCTCAGGATCAAGTCATTTAAAAGCATGACAAATTGATTTCACTTCATAAAAATGGAAACAATTCTTTTTAACGTAAGTGTTTGATATTTGCTGTTACTTGGTCGACTTTGACGTCACCTTGACCCGGCTGAACGGCTGAAAAACGCGACCGGCATCCACAGCCTCTCCGCATGCCGGTGAGCCTTCAGGAGACGGGTCTGCCGCCGCAGGCCTTGAGCCTCTCACATGCCTGGCGCAGCATCGCTTCCGTCGTCTGCCAGTCAAGGCAGGGATCGGTGATGGAGACGCCGTACCTGAGCAGGGCAGGATTTTGGGGAATCGACTGATTTCCCGCTTCCAGATTGCTTTCAATCATCACCCCGGAGATGTTTCCCTGGCCGGCTTCTATCTGCGACAGAATCCGGTCCAGGACGAGGGGCTGCTTCCGGTAATCCTTTCCTGAATTTCCGTGGCTGCAGTCCACCATGATGCTGGGGGAGAGCTGGGCCAGCTTCATCAGGTCCACCGTCCGCGCAATGTCCTCCGGCAGGTAATTAGGCTTTTTCGAACCGCCCCGGAGCACGATGTGGAGATCGGGGTTCCCCTCCGTCTGGAGAATGGCGCTTTTGCCATCCTTGTCGATGCCGAGGAAGCTGTGCGGATGGAGGGCCGACCGGATCGCATCCACGGCGATCTGCAGGTTGCCGTCGGTCCCGTTCTTGAAGCCGACGGGGAAGGAAAGCCCGCTGGCCATTTCCCGGTGAGGCTGTGATTCGGTGGTGCGGGCGCCGATCGCTCCCCAGCTCAGCAGATCGGCCAGGTATTCGGGGGTGATGGGATCCAGCATTTCCGTGGCGATGGGCAGTTTCTTTTCCGTGACGGCGCAGAGCAGGTTCCTCGCAATGCCCAGCCCCTTGGAGATCTGGTGGGTGCCGTCCATGTCCGGATCGTTGATCAATCCTTTCCATCCGATGGTGGTGCGGGGTTTTTCAAAGTAGACCCGCATGACGAGGAAGAGCTGGTCGGAAAGCTCCAGGGCGAGGGAGGACAGGCGGTCGGCATATTCAAGAGTGGCCTTGGGGTCATGAATAGAGCAGGGCCCCACGACCACCATGAGCCGCGGATCCTGTCCTTTCAGAATATCCGTGATCTGCTGGCGGCTCTCGATCACAAACCGTCCCGCCGCGTCGGAGACGGGGAAAACCTCTCTCAGGTCCCGGGGGGCGACCACGGGGGTGATGCGCTTTATTTTGAGGTTGTTGGTCTGGATCATCTTCATGGTTTCCCGGTTGTCGAAGAGAAAAGCCCCCTTTTGCAGGCTCTCTTATCCTCTGTTTATCACAAGCCGCTCCCCGATGCCAAGAGAGATTCTGCAGACAGGCCCTTATCCGTTGCCGGAAGCTCAATCCAGTTCCTGCAGCAGCGCGTCGGCGGTCATGACCTGCAGCAGAGGGTAGAGCGGATTGTGGCGGTAGGAGTTCAGGGTATTTTCATGGACCTCTCGCTTATGGGAGGCGCAACAGTCCTCGATAAAAAAGGCGGAAAAATCGTGGGACAGCGCATCCAGGACCGTCGTGAGAACGCACCAGTGGGTGGCGATTCCTGTGACCGCCAGGGTATCCACCCCGTAAAGGCTCAGTGTCTGATCCAGGTCGGTTTTATAAAAAGCGCTGAAGCGGCGCTTGGGCAGCCAGATGTCCGTGGGGGCCCTGACCAGCCGGTCGGTCACGTCGGCGCCCTCGGTGCCGCGGATGCTGTGTTCCTTCATTCTCCCCTTGAAAATGAAATCCCCCTCCAGAAAGCTGTCCGTGGAAAAAATAACGGGTATCGCCTGCTTCCGCGCCTCTTCGGTAAGACGATTGATGGCGGGTACGATGGCCCGGGCAAAAGTCGTGATGGGTAGCGGATCAGGAACATCCAGTGTATCCTTGACCATATCGATAACGATGACTGCAGGTTTCACAAGAGAAGACCTTTCCGAAGTTGATCAAGCCAGCATCCCCTTGATGCTTTTCAGGATTTGAATTAACGTTTCGGCATCTTCTCCATCCGGGTGCTCCGGCAACTGGGCGATAATGCCGAGTCCTTCACTGGCCTCATGGAATTCTTCCGGGGACAGGCTGCTCACAAGGGCGCAATTGATCATGGGATTGATTCTGAGCAGTCTTCTTGACAGTTCGAGAGCCGTCATGTCTCCCAGGTCTTCGTCGGCGACAACAAGATCGACCGCCTTGCTTGAAAGCGCGGCCAGGGCTTTTTCTCCGGAGGTGAGCACCTCCCATTCAATATCGCCTTTTCCGCTCAGCGCCGAAGACAGAATGCTCAATGCGCCTTCATTACGGCTCACCAATAATAACTTCAGCATGAAATTCCTCTGATCTGCATTGAAGCATCACCAAGGAAAAAGTGCAGGGACGGAGGCGAGCAGGCAATTCATCCTCTCGCCCTGCGCCCTGCACCCCTCCGGTGACACTTCCCGGGTTAATTTTGGGTTAATTTTTACCAGTGTCCTTCCGCATTTGCCTTGTCTGCAAAAACCAGCTTCCCCTCAAGGAATGCCTGAACCGCTTCCCTTACCGTTCCGGAGGCATCGTTTGCCACCTTGACGCCGGCGGCATTCAAGGTCTTGAAGGCATTGGGGCCGCAAAAGCCCGTAAGCAGAACCTCGGCGCCTTTGCTGTGGACATTGGCCGCGGCCTGGATGCCGGCTCCCTTCAGCGAATCGACGTTTTCCTTGTTGTCCAGGACCTCAAAACTCAAGGTCTCCGAATCGACGATCAGGACGTAGGCGGCCCTGCCGAAGCGGGGGTCCACGGGGGAATCAAGCTCTTTGCCCTGTGATGTAACGGCAATTTTCATCTTTATCTCCCTTCGCTCAGCGTCCACCGCCGCCGCAGACCTGGTTGTCCTCGATCTTGGGCAGCAGTCCAGCGACGAGGTCTTCAACAACGGGTCTGATTTCCGGCCGGGTCGCGTCGTAATACACATCGATTCCGACCTGCCGGAAACCCATCAGGGGCCTCAAGCCGATGCCGCCTACAACGAGGGCATTGACCTTGTGCTGCGCCAGGAGATTAACCGGGACCATGCAGCCCCCCTGGATGTGGCTCTGATTTGCAAGGGTGGTGACCTTTTCAATCTCGCCGTTTTTGACATCCACCAGGGTAAAGACATCACAATGGCCGAAATGACCCGACCTGTGTCCATCCAGCCCCCCGGCTTCCATAGACGGGACCGCTATTCTTCCATCTTTCATTTTCCATATCCTCCTTGATGCCGCTAAATTTTATTCTTTATGGAGCGACCCTTTCACTCCAGCCTTTCCGCAACTCTTTTCCATATTTGACGGACCCTCTGGGACGCTTCGCATCGGGGATCATATTCCAGCAGGGTCTGTCCCTGAATCATGGCCTTGGTAAAAACGGGATCGAAAGGGATTCCGGGAAGGACCTCCATGCTCCTCTCTCGGGCAATCCCTTCAATGGCCTTGGACTCCTTCTCGTTCAGATCAAATTTGTTGACGCAGATCAGGGCGGAAACCCTGAAGTTTTCCGCAAGTTCTGCGACCCTCATCATGTCGTGCTTCCCCGACAAGGTCGGCTCCACAACGATCAGTACGGCATTGGCCGCGGTGATGGATGCAATGACCGGACAGCCTATCCCCGGTGGCCCATCGGTCAAGATCAGGTCAAGCTCCCTTGCTTCTGCCAGCTTGGCTGCCTGCTGCCTGACGACGGTGACCAGGCGCCCGGAATTCTCCTCGGCGATCCCCAGTCTCGCATGGACCATGGGGCCGAAACGCGTATCGGAGATAAACCATTCCCCGCAGGTTTTTATGGGGAAATCGATGGCCTTTTCCGGGCAGAAGTACACGCAGACGCCGCAGCCTTCGCAATCCAGAGGCGCGATCTTGAACTCTTCATCAATGGCGCTCCAGTTGCACAAATCCCGGCAAAGGCCGCATCGCGTACATTTCTCTTTATTGATGACAGCCTCGTGACCACCCTGGAATTCGTGCCTTTCAATAATCTCCGGGGCCATGAGCAGATGGAGATCGGCGGCATCCACATCGGCGTCGCAAAGGACCATGTTTTTTGCGAGAGAGGCAAAGGCGGCGGTCAGGCTTGTCTTGCCCGTCCCTCCTTTCCCGCTGATTACGACCAATTCTTTCATGAGCAGCTTCCCCGTTTCACTGTTTCCTCGATTTGGCGATACAACCCGAGGAATTTTTCTTTCCATTCGGGCATGCGCTCAACCAGAAGTTCGCCCCGCGAATAGGCCTCGGCAATCTCCCGCTGAAAGGGGATTTCCATTAAAACCGGAATGGACTCCTCCAGGGCATATTCCTTGACCTTGTCATCCCCCATATCCGCGCGGTTGATCACCAGGGCACAGGGAATGCCGAGGATCCTGACCGCACCCAACGCCAGCTTCAGATCATGCAATCCGAAGGGGGTCGGTTCCGTGACCAGCAGGATGAAGTCGGCGCTCTTCATGGCCGCGATCACAGGGCAGGAGGTGCCGGGCGGCGCATCAATGATGGTCAGTCCATCCCTTGTTTCGTGGGAGCGGACTTTCCTGATAAGCGGGGGAGACATGGCCTCGCCTATCCTCAAGTTTCCTTCGATGAACTCCAGGCCGTTGCAAAGCCCCTTCCGGATCGTCCCCAATTCCCGATCCTTCCAGCGGATGGCGTCCACGGGGCACACCCTCATGCAGCCACCGCAGCTGTGACAGAGATGCTCAAAGGACAGCATGATCTCGCCTAAATCGACGATGGCCCTGAACTGGCAGATCTCCGCGCATTTTCCGCAGTGAGTGCACTTCTCCCCATCGATTTCAGGGACGGGTGTGGAAACGGTCTGGGGCGCTTCAAAGAGCGGGTTGATAAACAGATGGGCATTGGGCTCTTCCACGTCACAGTCAAGAAGACGAACCTTTCCGCCGATGGAGACGGCAAGATTGGTCGCCACCGTTGTTTTTCCCGTTCCTCCTTTGCCGCTTGCCACGCTGATAATCATAAAAATCTCCGGTCTTTTTGATGCGCAGCCCCATAACCGCCCGGCTCGGAGATCAGGCTTTCAGCCTGCCCTCCCGCACAGAAGGGAATGTCCTGACGGCAGCCTTTCCGACTCTTTTCGAAGTTCCCGTCCGAATGGAGGCTGGGGAGGATGTCGCCAGACAACATGAAAATGCGCTTAACGAAGTGTCTATAGGGCATTTGTTATGCCATGATGACCATGAGTGCTGATTTTCTTTCTATCTTTTTGTTATCTTTAATGAAAAATATCAGGCCCCGTTTTGGAAGGCGTCTTAAGGCGGCACTATCATTGCAGTTATGCAATAGAAAAGTTGCATAACTGCAATGATGCAACGTTATGGTGAGGAGTTACCGATGGCGTCCATCCTGTCTGGGAAGCTCGATCTGCAGTCGCTTGATCTTTCGCCAAAGTGTCGCAGGATGAATGCCCAGTTGGGCTGCCGCCCGTTTCCTGCTCCAGTTGTTTTCTGCGAGCGTATTATAAATGAACTCCTTTTCATGCCCCTTCATGGAATTCGGTGGCTGTTTCGAGGAAGGGGATTCCAGCCTTTCACGGTTTGAGCCTTGGACCAGGGTGTCGGGGAGGTGCTCGATGCCGATGAAACTGTTTTTGCAGACGACCATGGCATATTCGATTATGTTTTCCAACTCCCGGATATTGCCGGGATAATCATAGGACATGAGGATCGCCAGCGCCTCCGGTTTAAGGCCTAGAATGTCTTTCCCCTTGCGGCGGTTAAATTTGCTGATGAAGTGTTCCGCTAAAAGGGGGATATCTTCCTTTCTGTCCCTCAGAGGGGGGAGAGTAAGCCTTACCACGTTGATCCGGTAGTAAAAATCCTTCCGGAAGGACCCTTCTCTGACCAGCGTTTCTAAATCTCTGTTGGTTGCCGCAATGATCCGGACGTCCACTTTCTCCGATTTTGTTCCTCCCAGTGGTTCAAAGACCTTCTCCTGGAGGACGCGGAGGAGTCTGACCTGCATGGCCTGGGAGATTTCACCGATCTCGTCCAGAAAAAGAGTGCCGCCATGAGCGAGAGTTATCCGTCCGGGCTTGTCTCTCCTGGCGTCTGTAAAGGCGCCGGCTTTGTATCCGAACAGTTCCGACTCAAGGAGCGTATCCGGCATCGCGCCGCAGTTGATGGGGATGATGGGTCCATCCTTTCTTGAACTTTCGGAATGAATGGCCTTGGCAAAAAGTTCCTTTCCCGTTCCGCTTTCGCCGACAAGGATGACGGTGGCATCACTGTCGGAGAGCTGCTTTACGATGTGGAAGAGGCGATGCATCTCTTTGTTTTTGCTGATGATGTCATGAAAGGACTGACGGTTGTACAGCTCCTTGCGGAGATCTTCCACCAGGCTGAGATCCCTGAACGTCTCAACCCCGCCGATCACCCGGTTTTTTTTATTTTTTAGCAGAGCCGTGGAGATGCTTACGGGCACGCGCTGTCCCTTGGAATTTTCAATGAAAATCGATTGGTTGACAATGGGCTCTCCGGTTTCGAAGGTGTGCCGGAGCGCGCAATGGCTTTCGCAGATGCCGGCCTTGAAGACGTCCCGGCAATGCTTTCCCAGGGCCTCCTGCCGGGTCCTGCCGGTTATTTTTTCCGCCGTGCGGTTAAAAGAGGTGATCCTCCAGTGAGAATCAACGGTGAAAACCCCGTCCGCAATGCTGTCAAGGATGATCTGAGTCTGAACCTCATTATCTTTACTCATGCCGAATCATTCTTCATTGGTCCTTTCGGGCTTTCTCCCCTTTACGCGCATGGCCTCGATAGTCTCGATCTTTATCAATTTCGGCATGGCGGGTTTGCAGGCTTTGGACTGCGCCCAGGCAATCAGTTCCTGAAGCTTCTGGTGGCAGTTTCCGCAGCCGCCTCCTGCTTTCGTGTAGTTTGTCACCTCTATCAGGGAAGTCAGATTGTTTTCCTTTATCGCCTTCTCAATCTCCTGTTTCGTCACGCCGAAGCATTCGCAGATCACGTCCTCCGCTTTGGCTTCAGCCGGGTTGCCCCGATAATAGGCAATCGCTTTTTCAAGAACCTGTTCTCCAAGGACGGAGCAGTGCATCTTTTGAGGAGGAAGTCCTCCAAGAGAAGCGGCAATATCCTGATTGGTGATCTTCTCCGCTTCTTCTATCGTGAGGCCCTTGAGCATTTCCGTCAAGACCGATGCCGCCGCAATCGCGCTTGCGCAGCCGAAACTCTTGAATTTCGCTTCGCTGATTCTGCTGTTTTTATCCAGCTTGAAGGTAAGACGGAGCGCGTCTCCACAGGCAATGGAGCCGACGTCCCCCATGCCGTCCGGATTTTCCACTTCTCCCACGTTGCGGGGACTCCAAAAATGTTCCCTGACTTTATCCGTATATTCCCACATGGCTCTATGCCCTTTTTCTCCATGGATCTTTCATCTTACAGGGTTGCCACATGCTGCCAGGCAACCTTTTCCCCCAGGGCTTCACGGACCGCCTCTTCCTGATCCGCCGCAATCCGAAGGCAGACGCCGCAGTCGGAACTGAGGTGACGGGGGACGGGAATGATCTTATGGACGATTCCCCATTCCTTGAGGATTGTTTCCGCCTTCATCACATAATTGGAAGAAGGGAAAAGATAAACGACATAATTTGGCTCTTCCCTCGGAGGCGCACCGGCCTGAAGACGCCGGCCATCGTTTCGGAGGCGTTTTCCGCGGCGTTTCAGTCCGCAGGACTCAACGTTCGGATTTTTGACCAGATAATCCTTGACCGCCTTCTGTAAGGTCTCTTCAGAGAGAGCCGCGCAATGCAGGTGCGTGTCCGGAAGATTTCCCACCCGTTCTAGAATTGCCGCCGTATCGATGGTCTGGAGCTCAGGCACGGTCTTGCCCCGGGCAAGCATCCCCACCGTTTCAATGCACATCTTGCTGATTGCGCAGCCGTCGGTCCAGCAGTGGACATTCTCCACCTGCGGGCCATTAAATTTCAAGGCAATCTCCATGGTATCTCCGCACGATCCGGTTACTTTCGCGGTTCCGTCCGGGTTTTCCATGAGAGTATTCAAAAGATAGTGAATGCCGAACCAGGCAAGGGCCAGCACGGTCATCGCCATCGCTGCTATCAGTAGGTTGTAGATTGTCGTCTCCATTTTTTCCGCTGACTTCTTTGGAGGCCAGAGGGAACGCTCTCTTTTGAATGTCAGGAAAAAACAAACACCGCGGCTGCCAGAACGGTTGTATAATCGGAATTTTTTACAATGCTGGATTGGGTCACGTTTCTGGTGCCAACGATCTTTTCGCTGATCTTGAAAATTTCCTTTTTTTCATCCCAGCTCTCCTCCACATTAAAATCGATGCCCAACGTGGAAGCGAGCATGGCCGCTGCGAGATCCTCGGCATAATCGCCGGCCTGCTTCTCGGTCTGTCCGAAGGCATGGTGTTCGCTGATGTAGCCGTAAGTTTTCTTATCCGCCGGAATGGCGCAACCGACAGATGCCGCCAGAAGCCTGCGGGGTTCGTTGCTGGCACAGCGGCTCATGACGCAGTAGGTGATCGAACCTGGTTTCAGCAATCTCAGGCCTTCGGTACGCGAGATGATCCGGCAGCCGGGGGGCATGATACTGGATACCTGCACCAGGTTGCATTTTTCAATGCCCGCATCCCGGAGCGCCAGTTCAAAGGAATGCAGCTCCGCACGATGGGTTCCAACACCTTTTGTAAAGAAAATTTTATCCGGTAGAAACATTTTTCCTCTTTATCACCGATACCGGGATTCCGAAATCAGGAATTCCGGAAATCGTTTTTTCGGATGTCCATAGAAAAGAGACAGAACGAATCCTCTACCTCTTTCGTTTTGTCTGCCGCAAGCCTGAAGATCATTCTGATTCCCCTTCGTGGGTCTTGATCAAGCCGCCTTCCGCCACCTCGACAAATCGGCTTCCAAAAGCTTCCCGGAGAGTGGAAACGGCGGGCTCTCCTGTACAGTGTGTTGGAGCGACCCGCTGAACGCTGAACCTTCGGAGCGCCTCCAAGGCGAGGGAAATCTCTTCCGCCGAGCTGTTCATGAGATGGAAACCGCCCATCAGCAGGGCAATCGGATCGGCAAAGCGGCTTCGCACACGCTGCAGAATCGGAAAGAGTCCTGGATGGGCGCATCCTGTCAGGATGGAAAGCCAGGACTGTTCCTGGATGACCATCATCTGTTCCCACAGGGAATGGCCACTCCAAGCTCCGGCAATTTCTCCCGAGATAAAAACACCCTTCTCAATTTCCAGCCAGTCGTCCACTTCGACAACGGGCATTCCCAATCCCCGAATCCATTCCTTTACGGAGGATTCCGTGTGAGGGCAGATATAAAGGGTTGCCGTTGAATGGTTTTCAGCAAGCTTGCTCAAACCGTCCACATGATCCCAGTGCTCGTGTGATAGAACGACATGCCGGATCCGGGAAAGATCCCCCTGCACTTTGCCGAAATTTTCCCAAAACAGGTCAGCCATGCCGAACGTATCAAAAAGAACGGATTCTCCCAGAAGGAGAGAAAGGCCCCATCGCCTCTCTCTCCGTTCTTGAGGTGTTGAGCCCGTTGCCACGATGCGAATCTGCATACCATCCCCACGAAGTTTCCACACCGGTTGATTCATGGAAGAAGCAAGCTCTCGGCCGCTTTTTACGGGAGATTGAGAAGCGGCTCCACAATCCGTCGAAAGGCGCCGGCGGCTTCCGTATTCGAATGGTGGTAGATGAAGGGCCGTCCTTCGTCCGACGAGGTCACAATCTGGGGATCGAGGGGAATCCTGCCCAAAAAGGGCACGCCCATCCGTTTGGCCATTTCCTCGCCGCCTCCCTGCTTGAACAGGTCTATAAGCGTTGAGCAGTGCGGACAGATCAGGCCACTCATGTTTTCAACCACACCGAGAACGGGAAGGTTCAATTGCCGGCAGAAAGTCACCGATTTGCTCACATCAATCGTCGATACATCCTGGGGCGTCGTCACCACAACGGCGCCATCGGCCTCCGGAATCATCTGAGCCACGGTAAGCGGTTCATCACCCGTTCCGGGAGGGAAGTCGATGACGAGATAATCCAGCTCTCCCCAGACGACATCGCCCAGCAACTGCTTGATCGCTCCGATCTTCAGCGGTCCCCGCCAGATTACGGCATCATCCGGACGCTGCAGCAGAAATCCGAGGGACATGACCTTCATGCCGCCTTCAATTTCAATAGGCAACATTCCCTCTTCATTCACCTCCGGCCTTTTTTCCTCCAGGTGGAGGAGCTTGGGAATACTTGGCCCATGAAAATCCACATCCAGAAGACCCACACGCTTTCCTTCGAGGGCGAGCGCAATCGCCAGATTAACGGCAACGGTGCTCTTCCCGACGCCGCCTTTTCCAGAAAGAACCAGTATTTTATGGGTGATACGCTGCATATTCCTTTGCAGCTTCTCATCTTCGGCGAGATTGGACTTTGACAGATCCGGCTGACCCCCTGCCATGGAGCAACCTCCACCCTCCAGAGAGTTACCTGAATTACCTGAGCCACCTGAACTGCAAGAACCCATGATTTTTTTCTCCTTTTTCTTTAATTTCCATATGATCGATCTCAAATTATCCTTCTCATCTTCATCGGCAGGGTGCTTTTGGCAGTGCTTATATCAGTTTTCAAAAATCCTTTTCCATCCTTTTCTGATCGCGTCCGCCAACGACCCTGGTCAATTTCACAAGGCCTCCTTCCCGTCCAACAGGGTTGTCTCATGACCGTGTCCGCTGCCGTCGCCTGGGTAGAACGGACTGCCATGGCAATTTTCAATGTCAGGACTGCTTTTCAGAAGTCTTCCTGGAAGGTGCGATCCCTTTTCTATTTCCACGCTTTCCGTTCTCCTTTACTGCGGCAACGCTTATGCGATCCGCTGCGGAGACGCTCCTTCGGCAGGTCGCGTCTTCCCGGCATCAAAAAGCGCTGATCTGCGAGACGGTTCAGGCAATAGGCTTCAAAAACATCCATCGCCTTTCCCCGAACAAAGGGGAGGATGGCGATCCCCGACGTCTCGATCATCCGTTGCAGAGTGGACGAAATCGCTCCACAGATCAAAAGATCCACGTTGAGGGATCTCAACTGGTTTGTTCTGTCGATCATGGTGTTCCCGACGCAACGCAGCCGCTCCTCCTTAAGCAATCCCTTTTCCCCTGTCTCGATCAGAAGCAGGCGGTCCGCATCATCGAACATCAGGGCAATATCCTGTCCACAAACCGGAATGGCTAGTTTCATCTCTTGCAGTCCCCGTCCGCAACAGGGATATTGCAGAAACATGCCAATCGTGTAACGCGGCTTTAAAAGCAGCAAGCTGCTGATAGATCAGAGAGTTATCCTCTTAAAGGAAACGGGGGACTGAACTTGCAATCGCGATAATGCAAACCTTGGCCTAGATGAAGGTCGCATTCATGCAACAAAAGGGTAGTCGGCAGCATTTCCCTGTCGTTCATGGGGCGGAGGGGGTGAGAACGTTCTGCCTATTTTCCCACGGCGGTAAGGAATCGGATTCACTTGTCAGGATGGCACAATTCTGGTAGGGATTTGTACGATCAAAAATCAAGAATATTCTTTGATTCCCGCGGATGGGGACAACAGAGGGAAAGGACTCTCATTGTGGAAGGGACAAAAGGGCCGGAAGGAAAGGAAATGCTGGTTTCGCAGATTATGGACGGTTTGAGGCTCACCCTCCTTCATTATGGATTGTGGTTCAAGGAGGTTGAATATCAGCTGGGCTTGTCCAGCGCCATGGAACTGGAAGAAGAGACCTGGCAAACCGTCTTTCCCATTGTGATGAAGCGTTTGGCTCGGCTCCTTGGATTTGAGGCTGATTCTAAGGGAATTCCAGAGCGGTTGAAAGAAAAATCCGAGGAAGAATTACAGGAGATTCTGACCGCCGTTTCGATCAATTGGCTGGCTGCCGACGGGGTATGGTTCCAGAGCGTGGAAAAGAGTCACGATATGTTTACAGCCAAGCGCTGCACCGACATCTGCTGGAGCCGCTTCTCGCCGCTGGAGGCCTTTCATATCAAAGCTCTGATCGATCTGCCGGAACACGGCGGGCTGGATGCCCTGGAGAAGGCGTTGAATTATCGCCTCTATGCGAACATCAATGAACATTCCTTTGAGCGACCCGATGAGCGGACGCTGATTTACCGGATGAAACGCTGCCGGGTGCAGGAAATCCGCAATCGCAAAGGGTTGGAGGACTATCCCTGCAAGTCGGGCGGCATCATTGAGTACGCAACCTTTGCCAGAACCATTGATCCCGCAATTTCAACGGAATGCCTGGCTTGTCCCCCCGATCCCCATCCCAGGGAATGGTTCTGTGCCTGGAAGTTCACCGTATCATGAAGCCAAAATTATCCTTGATCATGCCCACAGGCAAAAATGCCCCGATATTCTCATCGATCAGATGTCAGGGAACAGGTCGTATAAAATGGACATTCGCAAACCCGATATTTCCGCCGCCGTTTCGGCGTCTTTGCCGTGGCTTTTTGAATAAGGCATTGCCCTGCATCAAAAGGGGCAGTTTGCGCAAATCGTTCGCGAGCCGAGTCGCTTCGAGCTTGCTTAACGCCATTCATCTACCGGAGCTGATCGTTTATTCCCGGGAAGACTATGAGCGATCGGCCATCAAGCTGGCCACCGACCCGGCGAAGCTGGCGGAAATAAGAGAAAAGTTGGCCAATAATCGACTGACTGCGCCACTATTCGATACGCCCCTCTTCACCCGGCACCTGGAGGCGGCCTATGGGGCGATGTACCACCGTTATCAGGCAGGCGCCCCTCTTGAACCTATTGATGTCCAGGATCCGGTTCGTTAGCGCGGTCGGGTCGGTTTCCCCGGACCATCCTCACCATGGCTTGCCTGGAGCCCCGCATTTCTAAAGGATGACAGCCACGGAAACATTCTCTTCGAAGATCCATGAGCTTCGGACAAGCCAGTTTCCCTCGGCGACATTACAGGGCGGGCCGGAGGGACGGGAGCAGGCTTTCGGATTCACCGTTTTTGTGGGGAGAAAATAAAAAGTGGGGACACCGTGGGGACAAAATGAACAGGGTCCGAAAAACAAAAAGGGCTTCCCGGTTTTGTGAAATTCGAAAGCCCTTGATTTTAAATGGTGCCGGAGGTCGGAATCGAACCGACACTTCCGCGAGGGAAGGGGGATTTTG
>CAZKRB010000040.1:0-30048 GCA_964555065.1 uncultured Syntrophus sp. | reverse complement strand
TAAAGGCATCCTTCAGCTTTTCCATGCCATACTTGTCCACCATGGCGGTAAGCCCGAACTCCACGTCCTGCATTTCCACGCTCTCTTCCACTTCTTCTTCCACTTCTTCGTAAGTGAGGACATCGTTGATGCACCACTCAACGCACTTCGGAACTTCCAGAGGCGGATCGCTTTCACACATATCGCAGCGCAGCGGGAGACCGGAATCAGGCTCTTTGAATCGATCCCTCGCCGGGCAGGCGGCTCGGCAGAAGTCGCAATCGGCGTATTCCTTCCCGTCGATCAGATAGGTTTCCCGGCCCATGCATTCCGATGCCGTATACTCACCGGCAAATACCGGAAGCCAGATATCCTTGGTAGGGTGACGGACAACCTTAATGCGGGATCGCGCCGGATTGATGGTGTTATATTTCGGCACCGAGTGAAAACCGGAACAGACCATTTCACATCCCCGGCAACCATTGCACTTATCTGCATCAACCTTGATTCTCTTGATTTTTTTAGTTATTTTCGCCATCTTTCAAAATCCCTCTCTTAATTAAGTCTTCCGCGACATAATCCAAATCTAATTCATGGAGCCGCTCCTTCGTGGGAACGCCTTCCAGATTCCATCCCTTGTACTGGTAGTAAGTATCCAGGAGTTCCGTCTCCAACTCGGGGAATCTTCGCTTCCAATGGTCTTGCGGTGGGACCTCGTCTTCCCTCCGTAGGCCCAATCTAATGTTCAGCGCCCGGTGGAGATTCCGGTTCCGATTGACGATCTTCTTTAAACTGGCTTCATCGAGATTCATCCCCGTTGCTGCGTTGATGACCTTCGGGTAATTGTGGATATGCCAGGGGGGCTTCAGGCAGAAGCCGGACATGCCGCAACAGATGCAGCAGGCGTCATCGATGTTGTGCATCATCTCCATCCAGTCGACGATTTCGCTGGCCATGTAGGGCGTCGGGTAGTAGGGGATCGATTTTTCTCCCCGGGGTTCCCATTCCAAGACATACTCTTTGAAATGATCATCGGGAAGCTGGGGCCAGTCTTTGACGAATTCCTCTCTCATCTCCCTCGTGGGGAAGGCCGCCTGAGGCCAGTTCCCTTCGATCTGGGTGATGCTGATCTTCTCATTGGTCGTATACATCAGGTAATAGATGGGGTCCATCGTACCCAGTTTGAGGGGGAGCTGCTCGTGTTTCTTGATCGTATTGTGGTCAAAGGCTTCCGCACCCTCGCCGAGCGCCCTGGCCGCCTGGTAGACGCCGTCGGCCAGAAGATTGCCGATTCCCTGCCGATAGGCGGTCCGATCCATGATCCAGAGGAACCTCTCGCCCTTATCCTCCGGGCAGGGCGGATACTCATCCGTCCCGACCAGGTCCTCGGCCTTGATGATGCCCGCTTCGATGCACTCAACGGCGAAGGCAAAAATCTGCGGTGTGGAGAAGGAGTCAAAGCCATACTCCGTTGCTCGCTGCAAGGCTCTCCAGGACCAATCCAGACTGTCGATATAGGCCGCCATGGCGTAGGTCATCTTGCCAAAGCATTTTGCCATATAGCGGGGAGTTTCCTGGTAGGCGATCAATGCCCCGCAGTGCTGGGGGCAGTTGTAGCAGCTGATCAGCCGCTTGATCCCCTCCAGCTGAGTCGACGGCCATTCCACCGAGATGTTCTCGTCCCAGAAGCCTCTTCTCCGGGCGCGGGCGTTCCCCCACATGAAGTTTTCCGTGTGCCACTTCTCATCGGTATGGACCATCTCCTGGGGCGATCCGATCCCCGCCAGAATGGTCATGACGCCGGGAATGGGGTTGGCATTGCGGTAATTGATGTAAGCCATCATGTCCATCATCTCCTTCATGAAGGTTTCCCCGTTGTAGAGGTTGATATCCTTGGTACCCCGGACCGCAACAGCTTTGATTTTCTTGTCCCCCATGACGGCGCCGCCGCCAAGCCGGCTGGCGCTCGACCGGCCCTGCTCCATGGAAGCGGTGAAGCAGCGATTCTCACCGGCGGGGCCGATGGCGAAGATCTGTGCATCCGGTTCGTTCAGCTCTTCGCGGATCAGGTCCTGGGTCTCGTAGGCGCCCTTGCCCACCAGATGAGAGGCATCCCTCAGTTCCACCTTGTCATTCTTGATCCAGAGATAAACCCACTTGGGCGACTTGTTGTGCAAAATCACTTTGTCGTAGCCTGCATACTTCAGTTCCGCGGACCAGAATCCACCGGACATCGGATACGCCAGCAACCCCGTCTGGGGGGAAATGAAGGTGACCAGAGCACGATTCGCACTCCAAGCCGGCGTAGCGTTGAGAAGGCCGGAGCTGAAAACCATCATGTTCTCGTCGTCAAAAGGTTTCGTTTCCGGAGGGACCCTGTCCCAGTGCAGCTTGACATTGGTGCCCAGCCCTCCAAGGTGTGTTTCCAGTAGTTTTGGGTCGGTTTCGACTCGCTCTATGTTTCCCGTCGCTAAATCAATCTCCAGATTATACCCAGTCTCTGCATACCTCATATTTTTACCCCTTTTAAATATTGGTTACAATGTAACCGTTTCATAGCATAGACCGGCTGATTGTCAAGGAAATTTTGTAATAATTTGTCATCTAGAGTTAAATATTATGAATTTGTAATTTTAAGGAATAATTGTCATTTATAAGTTATTTGTAGCATGGCGGTGCCTATCATCGTCTTCCGGCAGGATAGTGCTTTCAGCCACCTGATCGGGATTCATGATCAGGATAGGGTGTTATGATTCCGTCGGATATGGGAAAGCCATCTGAATTTGAGAGAGGACATCAATTTGCCGGGTATGAAAACGAGGCATCTCCAGGCCATTGGCTTTATGACAAAGGCTGTGCCGTCGTGTGATGAGAGAAAAGGGGGGGGTATTGAAATGCAGAAGGGAGCCTCAGAAGGGAGAGCCCCATTTGTGGGGGTTTCCTTTCCCCCGGAGGGGTTTCTTCCGGGGGTGAATCCTCTTGCGGTGGCCAAGGCGATACCAGGTTGGTCCGGCTCCTTTCGCCGGTTGATCGGGACCGCTTTGCAGTCTCGGGTTTGCAAAAGCCTTTCCAATTCCGGAACCGGGATTGGTTAAAAAGGAAATTCAACTTCAGGCGGGAAATCCTGCCGTCTGAAGTTGAAGTCGATGCCGAGGGTGAATCAGAAAGAAGGCCGCACTCTGCGTCCTTTATAAATAGGGCGCCTGCCCCTGGCAACCCAGGCAGAGATCTCCGTCGATGATTGGATAGGCTTCCCGGCATTGGGGACAGAGGGCAATCTTTCCCTTGTGCTTAGCCTGGATAAATTCCGGCTTGAGCTCCACCTGTCTGATTCCAAGAATATCGGTTCCGGCCTCTCGGATTTCTTTGAAAAGCTCTTCCGTATCCTGTTCCTGCTTGGTTTTCAATTTCAGAAACCAGTTCCGAATCTCCGGCCAGGGCTCCATCTTTTCCGCATCCAGAAATACGCGGACCCCTTTGTGGTCGTACTTGTCGTAGAGGCTGATCGCGAATCGTCCCAGGGGTAAAACGGTGAGCCATCCGTTGCCGTATGTGCAGGGGGTCAGGAGCTGGACAGCATCCGGCAGGCACGTTTTCGTCTCACAGAGGGCATCATAGAGAATCCCTTCCGGAAGATTTTTAACCGCCAGATCCACGATAAAGCCGCCGATGAGCACACCCGGGGCGGGATAGCCGTGGAAAGACCTTACGATTTCCATATACTCATCAAAAGAGTGAGACAGAATCTTTGCCGTCATGGTGTCATTCTTCTCCTTTAAAAGTGAAATTTTCAGGGGTTTTAAAAAACAATGGTAAAAAAAGATTATGTCGCGGGTTGCATAATGTCAAGATGTAAATTGGGACAAGGATCGTTTTATTTGGTAAAAATGAATGAGATTCATTTATGAGCCAGGAGCAAAAAATCCATCCTAACTATCCATAATAAAAAGATAAAACTCTTTAATTATGTGGGCGCTAATTATGTTATTATTAATACATAGCCGGGATTTTGTTTGTAAAAAATGAATGACATTCATTTTTTACTTGACGTAATGATAAAAATGTCGTTAATGTGCCCCATAAGACATATTTCAACAATAAAACTTGGAGGTACAAGTCAATGGCAATGGAAAAAATTCAGACGGACTGTGCGTTGTGCATCAACTGCTGCGGCCTGGATTGCTACGTGGAGGACGGCAAACTGGTCAAGGTGGAAGGCACGCCGGAGCACTGGTTGAACAAAGGCGCCCTGTGTGCGAAAGGCAAATTCCTCGTAGAGGGAACCTATTCTCCCAACCGATTGAAATACCCGATGAAGAGAGTGAACGGCAAACTGGAGCGGATCTCCTGGGATCAGGCCCTTGACGAAATCGCCGCCAAACTGGCCGAACTGAAGGAAAAATACGGCCCCACCACCCTTTGCACCTGGACCGGCTCGGTCGGTGTCGAGCACTTTGAGATGGCCGCCTTCAACCAGCGTTTTGCCAAGGCCTACGGTTCCCCGAACTTCTTCAACCCGGAGGGCATCTGCTTCCGCACCCGGATCCTGGCCCGCCAGATCACCTTCGGCCGCTATCCCGTGGAGCAGCCGCGCAACGCCAAACTGATCATTCTCTGGGGCCACAATCCCGATGCCAGTTATTTCGTCATTGCCAACGATATCCGCGAGAGAGTCCGGAAGAATGAGCTGGAGCTGATCGTCATCGACGTGCGCAAGATTCCCCTGGCGAAAGAGGGCATTTACCTGCAGCCCCGTCCCGGTACGGATGCCGCCATCGCCTTGGCCATGATGAATGTCATCATCGAAGAGAATCTCTACGACAAGGAATTTGTCGACAAGTGGTGTACCGGTTTCGACAAGCTGTCGGAACACGTCAAGCAGTATACGCCCGAGAAGGCGGAGGAAATCAGCGGCGTGCCGGCTTCGGAAATCAAGCGGGTCGCCCGGATGTTCGCCAATGTCAAGGAAGCCTCCATTCTGGAGGGTGTGGGCCATCTGAACCAGTATCAGAACGGTCTCCAGACGGAGCGATGCTTCAACATCCTCATGGCCATCACCGGCAAGATCGACCGCCCCGGCGGATGGGTCACCTGCCCCCAGATCCGCCTGGCCGATTTGCGCGTGCCGATCACGGAGAAAAACCTCGGCTACGACGAGTATCCCGTGTTCCACCAGTTCAACAAGCGCACCCCGCCCTACGGTTCCGCCTCCATGATGACGGAGACGATGATCACCGGGAAGCCCTATCCGATCAAGGCCTTCTTCAGCTCGGGCAGCAACCCGGCCCTGACCTTCCCCGATACGGGACGATTCCTGGAAGGGTTAAAGAATCTGGAACTCTTTGTCAGCATTGATCCCTATATGACCGAAACCAGCGAACTGGCCGATTATGCCCTGCCCGCCTGCACCTTTCTGGAAGAGACGGGCATCGGCGGCTTCCCCTATGCCATCTCGCACTGCGTTCCCTATATCATCCTGCGCAAGAAGGCCATCGAGCCGCTTTATGAGAGCCGGCCGATCTGGTCCATCTGGAGCGAGCTGGGCCGCAGAATGGGCTACGCCGAGCTGTTCCCCTGGAACACCGACGAAGAAGTGGCGGAGCACATGTTCTCCACCTCCGGCGTCACCTATCAGCAGCTGGTTGAGCATCCCGAAGGCATGTATTTCGGCGAGATCGAGTATGAACTCTTCAACCGGGTCGGTTTTGCTACGGGCAGCGGAAAAGTGGAACTCTATTCCGCAGAAATGGAAAGGTTGGGGGCGCCTGGTCTTCCGTCTCATGTCGAGCCGGAGCAGAGCTATGTCGCCAATCCCGAACTGGCCGCCAAGTATCCGGAAACCTTGCTTACCGGTGCAAGGCACCAGGAATTCATCGGGGCTCAGATGCATGATGTCTCCGGGCTGGTCGCTCAGTTGCCTGAACCGCATGCCATGATCCATCCGGTAACCGCCAAGAAGTATGACATCATTGACGGCGAGCTGGTGGGTGTGGAGTCGCCCCGCGGCATGATCAAGATCAAGGCGAAAGTCACCGACGATATCCGGCCGGGCGCCGTTTCCATCCCCCACGGCTGGGCTGCAGCCAACGTCAATATCCTGCTGGACTCCAGGGTTAGAGACAAGGTGTCCGGTTACATTACCATGAGGGGCAATGCCTGCCGTCTCGTCAAGCTGGATCCGAGCAAATAGGGGTTGATCATTTCCCAGTGCTGAATTTCAGCCCCTGTTGCGGAAGCAAATGAAAGAGCCGGTGTCATGCCTGACCAAAGGTTGCGTGTGACACCGGCTTATCATTTTATGGGTCATTTCCGAAAAACGGGTCATCCCCACAGGCGATGAAGGGGATCATCCCCAGTATCGAGTTTGAGAAAACCGGTCATGAAACGGCCGCACTCGGGGATGGATACGGCGTCTTTTCCGCCGGTTAAGATCTTATGATCAGGAAAGCTGCCGCGGCTTTTTCTGGTCCTCTCCGGACAGACAGGCCGACGGTTTACCCCAGTGAAAGGCTTTTCTTACCGCACCATGGATACCCAGTTTGTCGTTGATCCCCATAAATGCAACTGCGGCGGCACCTGTGTATCGGTCTGTCCGCTGAAACTGATTATCCTCGATGAGAAGAAATTCCCCGTCCGGATTGAGGGCGCGGAAAAGCAGTGCATTCGCTGCGGCCGGTGCGTTTCATCCTGCCCCACCCAGGCCATTTCCTTGAAAATGCCGAAAAAGGCGGGAGAAGAAGCAAGAGCCAATCACCTCTTTGTCGTGGATACCGAAAAATGCAGGCGCGATTATGCCTGTGCGGCCGTCTGCCCCCTGAGGCTGATTACGGTTCACAGCAAGGACAAACTTCCCTACCCGATCGAGCAGGCGGAACTGCAATGCATCCAATGCGGGCATTGCGTCGCCGTCTGCCCGGCCAATGCCCTTTCCTTGAAAATACTGAAGCCGGGTCCCCTTTCCATGGCAGCCGATGGGACCCTCTTTTATGGCCCCCTGACCCAGATCACCATGAAGCCCCAGGAGTGTCCAGCGGTTGACGCGAAGCTCCTGCCTACGGCGGAGCAGGTGAAGCACCTGCTGGCTTACCGGAGGTCGGTCCGGGTATACAGAGAAAAGCCCGTGGATCGGGAGATCCTGGCCGGTCTGCTGGATGTTGCCGTGTCTGCCCCGACGGCCTTCAATGGGCAGCCTGTGAACTGGCTGGTCGTCTCAGGCGCCGGGGAGGTCCATTTGATGGCCAGCCTGGCCCTTGCCTGGATGCGCCAGGCGATCAAAGAGAATCCGGTCCTTGCAGAAACCCTGAACCTGAAACGGATGGTTGCCGCCTGGGAGACCGGGGAGGACAGAGTCTGCCGCCGAGCGCCTCATGTGATCGTGGCCCACGCCGACGGAAAACTTCCTGGAGCCCGCACATCCTGTACGCTTGCGCTGGGCTATCTGGAGCTTGCCGCCTTTTCCCTGGGGCTGGGGGCATGCTGGGCCGGATTTTTCACGAGAGCCGCGAAGGATTATCCACCCCTGAGGCAGGCTCTGAACCTGCCCGATGGCCACCAGGTTTTCGGGGCCATGCTGCTCGGTTATCCCGAGTACCGGTATCGTCGCGTTCCCTTGCGGAAAAACGCAGCGGTTACCTGGAAGTAATTCTTCCCCCGATTTTGATTCTTATCTATATCTTGACATAAGGGGGAATTCTGCTTATATCAACATATAAATGGGGTTAGACTCGAACATCAGGGACCAATCATTTAGAAAGAGGGTCGGTGGGGAAAAGTGAGTCATACGCTGGATACATACAATCGGAATATCAATTACCTGCGCATATCGGTGACGGATCGCTGTAATTTACGCTGTCGGTATTGCATGCCTGAAGAGGGCATTCCCAAGCTGGAGCACGAGAGCATTTTAAGTATTGAAGATATCGTTCGCCTGGTCAAAGTTGCCGTTACGGTAGGCATCCGTAAAATCCGTCTCACCGGCGGCGAACCTCTGGTGCGCAGGAACATTGTCCAGCTGATCGGCAGAATTCACGAAATACCGGAAATTGACGACATTGCCATTACCACAAACGGCATTTTATTCGCCGAAATGGCGAAGGAATTGAAAGCCGCGGGTCTGGACCGGGTCAATTTCAGCCTGGACACACTGACAGAAGAAAAATTTAACTATATCACGCGCCTGGGTCATGTGGCCGGAGTTAAGGAAGCCATTTTTAAGGCGCTGGAACTGGGACTGGAGCCCGTTAAAATAAATACCGTGGCCATCAGAGGTTTCAATGATGATGAGCTGCTGGATTTTGCGGAGCTTGCCCATGATTTCCCCATTCATATCCGCTTCATAGAATTTATGCCGGTGGGGGACCTGCTGTTCTGGGAAAAAGACCGGATGATCACTTCCGAACAGATTCGCGAGATCATTGAACGTCGATACCCGTTGAGCCCGACGAAACTGGTCAAGGGAAGCGGGCCGGCCAGGTATTTCCAGCTTGCCGGCGGCCGGGGCACGGTCGGGTTCATTACCCCCATGAGCCACAAATTCTGTTCGGAATGCAACCGGCTGCGCATGACGGCCGAGGGGAAACTGCGGGGCTGTTTATACGACAAAAGTGAAATCGATCTGAAAGCCGCTCTGCGGAACAAATCCAGCGATGAGGAGCTGAAGAAGCTTTTCCTCAAGACCATCGCGCTCAAGCCCTCCGAGCACCGCATGGATGAAGGCTGGGGAAAGGATAATCTGCGCAAGATGAGCCAGATCGGCGGATGACGAAGTGAAACCTTCGAATACCCCTTGCCCGAGAGCCCTATCCCAATCATGATCATGGTAAAGCGCGGGCAGGAGTCACCCTGCCCCCATGTGCAACAGTCCTTCCATTGAGCCGGAGTCCCTCGGGCTTATGCTGAACTTACCATTAGCAGTTGATATTACTCGCAATATTATTCAATCTTCTTGATGGAGCGGGGGAAAGGGGATAAATTTCCCCAACGCGGGACAGATCATTGTTGGTACAGCCGACAGGAGGTTATCCTACGGAATGGTCCAGAGAAATCAAACCGGCAGGGAATCGGGAGTGCTTTTGGCCGGTTGGAGGGAGGGATCGGTTAAGGCGGTAGAAACAGCCCTCGCAGCGCGTGTCCGGGAAGAAGAGCGCAGATACCGGGGAAAAGTTTCGGGAGAGGGCAGCCTCTGGAATCATCTGCTCCGGGTGGCGCGGCTGGCCGAAAAGCTGGGCCGACAGGAAGGCCTTGATCCCGTGGCCTGCAGGCTCGCCGGTTTATTCCACGATGCCGGAAAATTCAAGGACGGAACCTATCATCTCGATGATCAGCCGGAGGAGGAACGGGCTGCGGAGCTCTTGCTGGAGCTCTCGGCAGAGCACGGCTTGAGCCGGAGTCTGGTTGATGAGATCGTTGGAGCCCTGCGGCAGCTTTACCGGGAGGGCGAGAACCCGGCGCCTTTGACGCGGATCCTGTTTGATGCCGACAACCTGGACAAACTCGGCTTTCTGGGAATTACCAACTATTTCATCCGGTCCGGTCTGCGGGGACACGGCGTTTCCGCGGACTTGCTCTATCGCTTGACCGTGGAGCTGACTTACGCCCGCTATGCCGCAGCCTGCATGGCAACCCCGGCAGGATATGAGCTGGCGCGGTCTAAGGCGCCCGAAACCTGTCAATTCATCCTCAATCTCCTGCAGTCGCTGCGCGACGATGGCCTCTATGATTTCAGCGTCGAGGAAGTGCTGTTTGACTCCCTGATTCTCGATGTCGTCGCCCCGGCCTCCTGCGAATGCCATGGCTCCCTGCAGCGTCGCCTCTGGAAGGAAAACGGGCTCAAATGCCTGGAGATCCATCTCGAGCATTCCTGCCTGAAATGCGAATCGCGCCATGAGCTTCGCTTCTGTACCCCGAAACTGAGGAACTCATGGTCAAGCAGCCAGACGGAGGAGGGCCTGGATTCCCGAATGAACCGTCGCTTCGCAGTCCGCTGAAGAAGTCGTTCCCGAGTAAAACAACAAGAATGGCGGCAAAACCGACCATCGGAATCCTGGTGCTTCTTCCTCCCCGCCAGCGTCTGAGATTGCAACCAGGGTGATAGCCGACATAGACCAGCCAAGTTACCCACCGTGCCGTTTCCTTGGTGCCCAGTCCAATACCGTCCCCAGGCCACATCCGCCCATGAGGCCCCCGGCAGAATCACCGGATTCAGCGGTTGAAAAGCTGAAGGGAGGTCTAAACGGCTATGAAACGGCAACAACCAACGTCCAGGCGGGGGGGGGGATAATGACGAAATGGCTTTTGATATACTGTTGCGAGAGGGGACGCACGCTTGGCCCGTCCCGGCGGCACTGCAGAGTCGGCGGATGGCTTTTTTGAAGGTTCAGCCGGCAACCGAACAAGACTGAATCCGGCAGCCGGCTGAATGAAAGATCTTTAATGAAAGTTAGGCGCCCAGGAGGACCAGTGCAATCCAGATGGTTTGAATTTCAGAACCAAGTTGCTTCTGGATTTCGACATCATTGACCCAGTCGTTTGCATCCACAGCGCCGGTCAGATATCCATCCGTCTTTTGCAGGACGTCTTCCCGCAGTTTCGACAAGGCTCCGGAATACGACCCTGCCTTCACCTGCTTCTTGATCGCCTCAAGCTTGTTAACCAGTGCCTGGTGTGACGATTTGTTCTTGAATGCCGTACTCGGCAGCGAGGTAATCGCCTGCATCAGGGAATCCAGGCCTTTATTCAGATTGACCATCGGATAGGGGTCAATGGAGCCGTAAACGACGATCTTCTTTTCATCGGCATAGGGCCATCCGGCTTCCAGGGTGTTAATGTCCGTGGTCCCGGCGGGAAGAGGCTCAACCTTGACCATGGTGACGGTGCGGGAGGAGAATCCGGCATTATGGTCAGCATTCTTATCATAGGGCCAAATGACTGCTTGATTCGCTGAAGATGAACGCTGATCCGGCGGGCCGGGATTTTTCTGGGGAGGCACGACTCGGAACGGCCCTTCTCCATCGAGTTTATTCTGTAAATTGAGTACGCCGGGAGTCAGGTATTCGCCATCCCGCTCGAAAGCCAGCACCATCTTCAATCCTGCCGGATTGAAGATCAGGGACCCGTTTTCTCTGCCGGCCACCGAGGGAGAGCTGTAATTGCACCAGCCGCCGGTAAGATAGTTCTTTGTCTGATCATCATTAGGATCAGGGGGGTATAGAGCGATATCCGCACGCTCGTTGTAGAAGAAGGTCCCCTTGGGATAGATGCCGAAAACATGGTAAGAGTTGGAATTGGAGCTTGGACTGAAGGGGTGGTACGTGGCGAATCCGTCCGGGGAATAAACCGTGATGCCGCCCTGAGCCGAATCCAGCATGAGAGCCTTCAGGAGATTCTCCAGAGCGACCCCGCCATACCGGGTATAGCTGTCATCGGATTTGCTGGCGTTCATCAACAGGAACTGGCTATGCTCCGGCATCGCCTCCAGTTCTTTCAGTGAGATGACGCGGGACGGGGCTGGCACCTTTGTCGGGTCATCGTTTTTGTCGCCAGGGTAGGTTCCGGCGGCGATTTCCACCTGATTCGTAGAGCCGTCCTCATCAGAATCTTCGCTGCTGATCGCCTGCAGGGCCGCAGCGTTTCTTCCTGCGTTTTTATAGGCTAGACCGTAGGAGTTAAGCGTCTTGAGGACGGTTGCCTCCGTGAGGTCGGCGCCATAATTGGTGACCTGGTGGCACCACTGGCAGCTGCCGAGCGTCGTCGTTTTGGGGGGCGTGCCGGACGTATAGGAGCCGCCGCTGTGGCAGAGGGTGCAGCTGTCCAGTTTGGTGCCGACATGGTCGGGATAAGCCGAGCGGAAGTTCGCGGAGTCGATGTCGCCTTGGTGATTGTAGGCCGCGTAAATTTTTATTCCATGGAACAGGGTAAACGAAATGACTGCCAGAAAAGCAATGAAAGCGGGTATCATCCATCTTTTTTTCTTCATCGTTGCTTCCTCCTTCAGATGAATTTCTCAAGCCTGCAGGCCACGCCAGGCTGACTTCAATTTTCCGTTGGCGCTCCGCCGGTTACGGTTTCAGCGGAATCACGTACGCCGCTCCTGTTTGATCCGCGAAGTGCGCCCCCGTGATCATGACATTCCCGAAGGCCGCCAGGGAATAGCCGAACTCATCATTTTTCTTTCCCTCGGATGCGGTGATCTTGTCGGTTTCAAGCCAGGAATTTCCCATCCGGCGGAAGAGATAGACCGCCCCTTGCCGGGTGTTGGCGCCGATGGCGGCCCGGTTGGCCCCCACGGCAATGACATCGCCGGCCATTGCGACCGCCTGGCCGAACTGGTCGCCGGCGATTGCGTCACCCGCGGTCAGCTTGGCTGCCAGGCTTATGGAATCCAGATCCAGGGCATAGACATAGGCCGCCCCCGCGTCCTTTAGGGCGGGTTCCATCGGGTCTGCTCTGCGGGCGCCCACCGTCATCACATTTCCCACCATGGCGACGGTAAAACCGAACTGGTCATCTTCAGCCCCGTCCGGTGGGATGACTTTGGCGATTTCCACCCATCCCTTCCCTATGTGCTGGAAGAGATAGACGGCCCCAGCGGCAGCGGGTTCGGCGTTGCGGGCCCCGATTGCCATCAGATCTCCCCGGACCGCAACCGATTGGCCGAAATAGGCTCCCGGCGCCGGATCGCCGGCCGTCAGCTTTTCCGTGCAGGTCCAATTCCCATTTCTGTAGAGGTAGACGTAGGCGGCCCCGACATCATTGGCGTCAAGCTTTTCTTTTCGGGCCGTAATCACCAGCAGATTCCCCTGGACGGCAAGTGCACGGGCAAAATTGTCGTCATCGGCCGGGGTGGGGGAAACGATCTTTTCCTCAAAGTTCCATGCCCCTCCTGATTTCCGGAATACATAAGCCGCCCCTGCTTCGGTGAAATTGCCGACTGCCGCAAACCTGGCTCCGACAATCACCCTGTTTCCCTCGATGGCCACCGCCCGGCCGAACTCCGCTCCGGTGCTTGGATCCGGAGCAACCAGTTTCGCTTCCTCGACATACGTTTTCCCCTGGCGTTTGAACAGATAGACGGCCCCGGCTTTTTCGACATCGCCGGCATTCGCCGCGCCTGCTCCCACAGCCACCAGGTTTCCGTCAATCGCTACGGAGCGGCCGAATTCTGCATCCGTCACGGGATCATCGGCTGAAAGCCTCACCCCGTCGGCTGCAGACGGCTCCATTGCGGCAACCCCCTCCGTGCCGACCCAGACGAAGGCCAGAACGAGGCATAAAACAACTGGCCAGATAGAAAAAACTTTCTTCATCTTACCCTCCTTTCTGCAAAATCTCTGAAGTTCCGTTTCCCCCTTTTCTCCTGCCGGGGCTTGTCACGAACGTTCCAGGGGCTCATTGTCTGCCTCGGCATGGATTTCCCCGGTTATATTGGGAAAAAGGATGGCGCATTTCCCGAAGCCACAAATGACACATATTACATTTATGATACAAATGAAAGTCAGGATTTTCACTGAGATGAGGCTTCGAATAGGATTAGATGGTGTAAGGAAAACGTCGGTGCACGGCGGGCGGTGAGAGTCCCGTTGCGGGAATCCCGCTACCCCTTGCGGATGATCGTTCCCACGTGCTCACCCTTCAAGGCGCGGGTGATGTTCCCTTCCATCTGGCCGTTGATGATCTGGATGCTGTCAATGACCTCGCTGTTCTGCAGGACTTCGAGGCAGGGCCGCTCGACGATGAGATCGTCAAAGTCCCGGGCGAGCAGTTCGGACGCGCTGATTTCGGAGACGAATTCGGCATCGGGATCCTTTTTGGGATCGTCCGTATATAAACCGTCTTCATCCTTGATGTAGATGCAGCTGCGGGCGCCGATCAAATCGGCCAGGATGATGGTGCCCACATCCGTCCGGTGCACGGGGATGCGCCATCTCTTGACCGGCATGGCGAAGTAATCATAGGGGGGCATCCCGTGCATGACGGGGATGCAGCCTTGGGCAAAATAGGTATACAGTTTGATGACCTCGTCATGTCCGATCTTGATACCGCCCCAGGAGGAGAGCAGCGTGGCTACCAAGAGGGCGTTCTGCTCCGAAATGGAACTGCCGAATTTGGCGATGATGCCAGTGGGCATGCCCAGTTCCAGGCCGATGGAGTAGATATGCCGGCTGCGGGTTCCGCCTCCCGTGGTGATCAGCATTTTGTGGTCTTTCTTGTTGGCCACGATTTCTTCGATGATGGGGGGGAGGGCCCGGACGCCCCGGTCACAGATGGACTGTCCGCCGATCTTGATAATGTTCACATCGGGGAAAAGCCGCTTCTGGGGAGCAATGGTGAGGCTTTCCATAAACGACCTGCTGACGAGGCTTTCCCCCATCAGTTTGCTTTTTATATGCAGACGCCGTCCATCCCGTTCGCGCCAGAGACCCATGAGATTCCCCCTCCCCTTATTCCTTGACTTCCACTTCCTCTTCCTTCTCCCCGTGTTTCAGGAGAACCAGTTCCGCACCCACCGCCTCGGCAATCTGCTCCAGTTCCTGTTTGCGCATGTGCTTCGGATAGAAGGTGAGATCAAGATCCGTTACCGCGACCAGGGTGAACCGCGGCTTCTTTTCCCCTTCGCCGATCTTGCGGCGTTCCCGATAGAAAATTTTTCCTGCCATGACCATTCCCTCCTTATGCAATTAGTTGTTTTTTCCCCTTTTGCTGCCCAGACTTTCCCACCGGCCCTTGCCTGTTGGAACCACGGGGAGAACTGCCCTCTGCCCCCAGAACCTGGGCCGCAGCCATCCTTTGGTGAAAACCGTGTCGTCGGGCTGAGGGCAGATGGCATCTCGATCCAGGGAAACAACGGAAATTCCGCTCTGCGCCAAGGCAGCGACGGAAACCTGGTTTGGATGCGCCCTCAGATTCCCGAATTCGATGAATCTTCCGCTCCATCCCGAGGCGGTCAGCCCGACGGCGGCGGCGGCGCCGATCATCCCGTCGTTCGTTCCTCCATGACCGGAAAGATGAACCCCCCGGGCTGCCTCCAGGGCCTCTTGCTGCGTTACGACTTTTTCCGTGCAGCTGCGGCCGAAGGCCATCAGGACGGGGAGGGCGGGATGCCCTTCAGGGGCCAGGCACAATCCGGGATCGCTCCCCGGCAGGGATTCCCTGCGGATGTGCTCCTGCGCCCGTTCGAGAATCGTCTCCACCACGGACAGCTCCGGGACCGGGACCTCAAGAACGACGCAGGCCGAACTGTTGTGAGAGGTATAGGGAATTCGGGGATCGACGAGCAGTTGCTGTCGAACCACACCCCAGATGCGGCATTCTTCGGGAAGGCGGGCTTCAAAGTGACGCGCCAGTTTTCCCGTGCCGATGGCCGCTTCGGCATTGTCCGTGTCATCAAATCCAAGGTACAATTTCATAACGCTGTTTATGTACTTCCTTCTGTTTTTTTGTAATCCTATCTCAATCAATTTTTAATGTAAATTTAAAAATAATCTGTCGTGAAAACCTTGCTTTGGCCCCTATGGGCTAATCTCCGGCTTGATTACAGTGCAAAAAAAGGGACCGTTCCTCTTCGTGGGGCCATTGGGTGGATTCGTCCGTCCGGCAGGCGGATTGAGGCGGGAAGGGGAATCTTAACCTGACTTCCGGATGACGTGGACAGCTGTGGCTTTGAAGGAGGCCTTGACCGTCTGGCCTTCCCGGAGTTCCAGGCTGTCCAGGGAGGTGCGGGTGATGTAGGAAATGAGATCAAAGCCGCAGTCCAGGTCTACCCGGTAGAAAAGCCCGTGGGGGGTGATGCGCGTAATCCGGCCGGAAAGGTTGTTGCGGGCGCTTGACTGGTCTTCCGGCGAGTCCGTGGACAGGGTGACGTTTTCGGGACGGATGCAGCAGAGGACCCGTTCTCCCGGAGAAAAACGCCCCACCGCCTCGATCACCCGGTCACCGACGGCGATCATCATTCGGCCCTGGTCCTGGCTCTCCCGGACGACCCCGGCCAGGACCGTGTCCATTCCCACAAAAGCGGCGACAAATTCGTTGACCGGATGATTCATCACCTCTTCGGCGGAACCCACCTGGGCGACCTTCCCCTGCTGGATCACGGCAATCCGGTCGGACAGGCGCAGGGCTTCCATCTGGTCGTGGGTGGCCATGACCGCCGTGGTGTCCGTTTCCCGCAGCAGACCGCTGAGATCGGAAATGATGCCTTCTCGCGTGGGAGGGTCCAGGGCGGAAAAGGGTTCGTCAAGGAAGAGGATGGCCGGACGGGTGGCGAAGGCGCGGGCGATACTGGTTCGCTGGGCCTCTCCCCCGGAGAGGGCTCTCGCGGAACGTTTCGCCAGATGGGCGATCCCCAGGCGCTCCAGGTAGTCTCCCGCTATCCGTGTCCGGTCCGCCCTGTTCAGTCCCCGGATTTTGAGGCCGGAAGCCACGTTGTCCAGCACGGTCATATCGAAGAGGAGGGGATCCTGAAACACGACATTGATCTGCCGCCGGTAATCCAGCTCGTTCCGGCGGCTGTTGATGTTCATCCCGTTAAAGATCAGTCCGCCCCGGTGAAGCTTCAACAGGCTGGCCAGGGTCAAAAGAAGCGTGGATTTTCCCGAGCCGTTCGGGCCGATCAGGGAAAGGACCTCACCCTTTTCAATCGTGAACGCGGGAATTTCCAGAACGAGAATCCCCCCCCGCTTGACGATGAGATCCCTGCCTTGCAGGAGTGCGCCGGCAGCCGTCATCGGGGACGCTCCCGCTGCTGGATCCGCGTCAGTAAGTAATTGATCAGGTAGGCCAGCAGCAGCAGGATGATGCTGAGGGCAATGGCCACGTCAAAGTTTCCCCGTCCCGTTTCCATGACGGTGGCGGTTGTGAGCACCCTGGTATAACCCATGATATTTCCACCGACCATGATGGAGGCCCCGACCTCGGAAATGACTCCGCCGAAACCGGCCATGACGGCGGCAAGCAGGGGAAGCCGGGCTTCCTTGACGAGGAGCCAGAGCATCTGCAGGCGGGTCGCCCCGAGGGCCAGGATCTGGAGGCGCAGGTTGGGGGGCAGATTCTGGATGGCGGCCAGGGTGATCCCCGTGACGATCGGGGTGGCAATGACGGACTGGGCAAGGATGATCGCGGTGGGCGTATAGAGGATGTCCAGAAAGCCGAAGGGCCCGTTCCGCCAGAGGAAAATCGTGACAAAAAGGCCGACCACCACCGGCGGAAGGCCCATGCCGGTATTGATGATGCTGACCACAATTTGTCGGCCCGGGAACCGGGTGAGAGCCACCGCGGTTCCCGAGGAGATGCCGAGAAAGAGGCTGATCAGAGTGGCCGTCCCTGAAACCTTGAGTGACAGCAGGGTGATTCCCAGGACTTCCGGGTCCAGGGAAAGAATCAGGACGACGGCCTTCTTGAAGCCTTCAAAAATCAGATCCATTTATTTCCCCAACTGCTCCACCTTCTTGCCCGCATCGGGGAAGAACAGGGGGGAACCATACTTTTTCACGCCGAAGGTCTTGATGACTTTCTGGGTTGCAGGAGCGACCATGAAGTCGGCAAAGGCCTTGGCGCCGGCGGCATTGACTTTCGGCCACTTGGCTGGATTGACTTCAATCACGTGATAGATGTTCAGCAGGATGGGGTCTCCCTGCATCAGAATGGGGAGGCCGAGCGTTTTCTGCAGGGAAAGCCAGGTCCCCCGGTCGGCAAGAGTGTAGCCTTTTTTCTCCGCGGCGACATTGAGGGTCTGCCCCATGCCCAGCCCGGTCTGCTGATACCATTTCTGCCCCTCGGGATTGATGCCGGCGGCTTTCCAGACGCCCTTTTCCTTGGCATGCGTTCCCGAATTGTCGCCCCGGGAAACAAAGAGGGAACCGGCGGCGGCGATCTTCTTGAAGGCTTCCGGCGTAGTTTTGGAACCCTTGATGCCGGCGGGATCGGCGGCCGGCCCCACGACCACGAAGTCATTGTGCATCACCAGGCGGCGGTTGATGCCGTTCATCTCGTCCATAAATTTCTTTTCGGCATCGGGGGAGTGGACGAGGAGAACGTCCGCTTCGCCTTTCTGTCCCATGGCCATGGCCTGACCGGAGCCCACGGCGATTGTCTTGACAAAATAACCGGTTTTCTTCTGGAACATGGGGATCAGCTCATCCAGCAGGCCCGTGTCCTGTGTGCTGGTCGTGGTGGCCAGAATGATATTCTTCTGCACCGGCTTGGCCGCCGAAGCGGTCGGGACGGTTGCCAGACCTGCGATCAGGCACAGAAGCGCCAGAACGCCCAGGCAGCGGGAAAGGGTTTTCAACAATTTCATCTTCATTTTCCTCCTCCTTGATTTATTTTTCTTGTTGCTTCAAACAATTGATTGAGAAAAAGCGGGCGGACCTCCCCTCCGGATCCTTCCCGAATGTCCCCTTTAGCAGACCATGGAATCGCCAAGGGGCTATTTCTGCAGAGCTTTCTGCCAGGATTCCGAATTGGGGAAGAACAGCGGGGCGCTGTATTTATCCTTCCCGAAATCCCGGATGATGAGCTGCCCCTTCTGCGGGTCGGTCAGCCAGTCGACAAAGCGCATCGTATCGGCGGCGTTGACCTGGGGGAATTTTTTCGCACTCACGGGGATCAGGCTGATGTAGTTCAGCATCGCTTCATCGCCCTCGACCAGGATGACCAGGGAAATCTGATCCTTCAGGGCGAGAAAGGTTGCCCGGTCAATCACCGTATAGGCTCCCTGCTGGCTGGTATATTTCAGCGTGGGGGCATTGCCTTCCGAACCCTTTTCGTAGACCTGGTACCAGGGGCCGGACGGTTTGATCCCGGCCTTTCCCCAGAGTTCCATCTCGGCCACGTGGGTCCCCGACTTGTCCCCCCGGGAAATGAATGCTACCCCTTTTTCTGAAATCCGGCGAAGCGCTTCCGCCGCTGTTTTCATTCCCTTGATGCCGGCGGGATCCGCGGCGGAGCCGACCAGGACAAAATCATTGTACATCAGCGGAAGCCGCTGGGTTCCGAAGCCTTCCCGGACAAACTTTTCCTCCAGGGATTTGGCATGGACCATGACCAGGTCGACGTTTCCCCGCCGGGCGATATCCAGCGCCAGCCCCGTTCCGGCGCCCACATGGCGCACCCGGATGCCCGTTTCCTTTTCAAAGGCGTTTTCCAGGACCTCCACAATGCCCGAATCGATGGGACCGATGGTCGAGGACAGCAGAAGGAACCTGCTGCCGTCAGCGGCGCCGGCCAATCCCGGGAAACCCAACCAGAGTGAAATCAAAAGATAAAGAAACAGTTTTTTCATGGGCATTTCTCCTTACACTTGCTTGATTGACATAAAGGGAGTTCCACATCTTCACCGATAACGCTCCAGCGCGTTTGTTGAGTTTGCCATCGCGGCTGGAATGTAAAAACTCGGTGAAAAGACAAGAAAAGTCAATATGTTATAAATAACATGGGCCGAAAAGGCCATGGGAAGGGGCTGAAAAGTTAGGCATGGATTCAAGCATCCAGTCCTGCTGCCACGCCAAACCGCCTGCAAGAGGAAAACAAGGCGGCTCCCAGGAGAGAAAAAGTAAACGACGTTGGCGGAGGCGGAATTCGAGGATCAAAATTCGTCAGGAAATTTCTGATAAGGGTGGTGGGATCGTTGAATCGGCCTCGGCCGGAATCTCAGGTAGTAGAATAGAGTATTCTGCCGGAATCGGCAAAATCGTAGCGGCTGATTGTCTCGACGCGCTGCAGGTAAGTGCGGTCGTGCAGCAACTCCATGATGGCCTGCACCGCCTTTTCAAAGAATGTGTTCTGATCCAGGACCATGTCAAAGCGTTCCCGGGTAAGGGGCACAAAGTCCAGGTTCAAAAAATTGGCGATAGCGATGGACGCGATCCCGGTATCCGCCTCTCCCGAGAGAACAGCCAGGCCCACCTCCAGGTGGGTGAAGACCTCCTGGTCATAGCCGGAAACCTTTCCCTTCTCAATGCCGAGGCGGTCCAGGTAGATATCCAGGAGCAGCCGGGTTCCCGCTCCCGGTTGACGATTGATGAGGCGCACTTTTTTCCGCGCAAGGTCGTTGAATCCCTGAATATTCAATGGGTTTCCCCGAGCCGTGACGAAACCCAGTTCGCGGTAGAACAGGTTGACGACGACGACCCTCCGGTCGGGCAGATATCGAGGAAGGTAGGGAATGTTGTACGTGTCACTCTCGGGATCCCACAAATGGCTCCAGGCGATATCGGTGTAGCCGGCATTAAGGGTTAACAGCCCGTCCCGGCTGCCCGTACTTGTGGAAAAAATATAGAACTCCGGATGTTTTTTTCGCAGGGTGGTCTGCAGGATGTCCAGCACTGGGTCATTGCTGCCCGCCGCCAGGAGGGCGCCGCCTATTTTCCGGCTTCTCTGCCTCGCCTCGGAAAAACCGGCCCGGGCATCGTCAAGCAGCCAGACATCGATCAGGTCCTTGGGAAAAAGCCACTTTCCCGTTGCCCGGGTTGCCGGAATCCGCCCCGATTTGATCAGAGCATAGACCTGTTTTTCATTGATATCCAGATATTCCGCGACTTCCCGCGTATTCATCAATGTTTCCGACATGATCCGTCGCCCCCTCATCTTCAAGCGATGCGCCGCTATTTTATACTCAGACCTTCCGGGGGATTGCAAGGAAAAAGTCTTTGATTGCGACGGATCATGAAGTTGAAGAACAGAAGGTAAGGCCGGGGGAATGGATTTTCGGCATTGCCCCACGGCGACAGAGAACTCTCTCTCACCTTCGGAGCGGCCCGGTATCCCGGAGAGGCGCTCTCGCTGAGTGTGATCCAGTTCACAGCACCAAAGCCGCATGGGATGGGATCGTTTTCCGTGACCGATCCAGACGGGGAGCATCCGGTCCCTCAGAGTACGGGGTGAAAACGGAGCGGGACAGGTCGGCCGAGACCTCCTGTCCCGCTCCTCGGGATTTCAGACAAGATATGGAATAAACGTTGTGGCGGCTGCTACACCACGCCGAAGGCAACCATGCTCTTGGCCACTTTCAGGAAGCCGGCGATGTTGGCCCCCAGCACATAGTCTCCCGGTTTCCCGTATTCCGCCGCGGCGTCGAGGCAGGACTGGTGGATGCTCTTCATGATCTGGAGCAGCCGGGCATCGACCTCTTCGCGAGGCCAGGAAAGCCGCATGCTGTTCTGGCTCATCTCCAGACCCGAAGTGGCCACGCCGCCGGCATTGGCCGCCTTGCCGGGACCGTAGATGATACCGTTATCCTGATAGATGCGGATGGCTTCCGGGGTGGAGGGCATGTTGGCCCCTTCGGAGATGCAGATGCAGCCGTTTTTCACCAGGGCTTCCGCATGGCTGGCGTCGATTTCGTTCTGAGTGGCGCAGGGCAGCGCAATATCCACATGGATTCCCTGGTTCTTGATTACGTCCCAGACACTTTCTCCGATGTAGCACTGAGCCGAACTCGCATACTTGTCGGCGTACTCGCTGATGCGTCCTCTCCGGACGTTCTTCAGCTCCATGACATACTCGGCCTTGTCATAGTCGATGCCGGCCTCGTCCACGATGGTCGAGCTGGAGTCGCACAGGCTGATGACTTTGCCTCCCAGGCGATTGACCTTTTCAATGGCGTACTGGGCGACATTGCCGGAACCGCTGATGGCGACGGTCTTGCCGTTGAAGTCCATGCCGCGCCAGGCCAGCATTTCCGCCGCGAAATAGACGCAGCCGTAGCCGGTCGCTTCCGGACGGATGAGGCTGCCTCCGTATTCCAGCGCCTTGCCCGTCAGAACGCCCGTGTGTTCGTTGACCAGCTTCTTATAATAGCCGAAGAGGTACCCGATTTCGCGGCCGCCCACGCCGATGTCCCCTGCCGGCACATCCGTATCGGGTCCGATATGGCGGAAAAGCTCGCGCATGAAGGCCTGGCAGAAGCGCATCACTTCCCCATCCGATTTGCCCTTGGGGTCGAAGTCTGAACCGCCTTTTGCGCCGCCCATGGGAAGGGTCGTCAGGGAATTCTTGAAGATCTGCTCGAAGCCGAGGAACTTCAGGATACTGAGGTTGACGGAGGGGTGAAAGCGGAGCCCGCCTTTGTAGGGGCCGATGGCATTGTTGAACTGGACGCGAAAGCCCCGATTGACCTGGACTTCGCCCTTATCGTCCGTCCAGGGGACGCGGAAGCTGATCACCCGGTCGGGCTGCACAATGCGGTCGTAGATTTTCGCCTTGACGAACTCCGGATGTTTCTCCGCCGTCGGCTCCAGGGTCAGCAGAACCTCTTCCGCCGCCTGGTGAAATTCAAATTCGTAAGGGTCCTGCTGCTTGATCCTGTCGATTACTTCACTGATTACCGACATCTGTTGAACCTCCATCTATGATGTAATTGCTGCTGATCTTCTGTCTGAAAAGGCCGCGATCCCCCCGCCGGTTCAGTAACCCGCGGATGGTGGGAGAATGAAGGGCGAAGGGAAGAGCCCTGATAAATCCCTGTCCATTGTCAGAGGGGTGGAGCGCCTGTCACATACATTTCCGCCTTGCCTGGAATGCCCAGCGCACGACGGCTTCACGCCGGCGCGGCATGGACTCTCCTTGAAAACATCGTTCCGGTTCCGGTTCCGGATCGTTGACGGGAATTCTGTCGTTGCTGAGAAACAAACGGAAACTTTTCTTTATCAGCCCCCTTGTTCTATGAGAAAAAACAGTGATACTAAAACCGATAAAACTAAATCTAGCAATCAGGGAAAAGATGTTTTTGGTATAGGGGAATACCCTATATACCAATAGTGCTAAATACTATATCATTGACCGTTCCGATGACTGCCCGGGAACGTTGCGCTAGCTTTCCCGGCCCCGATCTGGAAGGAAATAGTGGATCCATGATTTACTTTTCCGCCGCCGCGGCCAGTCTGGCGCCGAATTCTTTCAGGTCCGCCAGGGCCTGGCCTTCAGGCCTTCCCTTGATCAGCAGGGAATCGGCCACCTTCTTTAACTTGAAAGACTGGGCGATGGTTTCGATGTTCTCAATGGCCCTTCCACCGCCTCCGTGCGTCAGAAAAGCGGCATAGGGTTTATCTGTAATCTGCCCCTGTGTGGGATAGTAAGCGCGGTCCAGAAAATCCTTCAGCCCACCACCCATCAGGCTGAAGGCATCATAAGAGCCGAGAGCAACAGCATCGCACTCCAGCAGATCGCTGGGGTGCGCCGCAAAGCCTTCCTTCAGGATGGCCTGTGCCCCGGCGTTCCGGGCGCCCTCCGCGATCGCCTCCGCTGCGGCCTTCGTATTCCCGGACAGGCTGCAATATACAATCAATACCCTGGACATGATTTTCCCATCCCCTTTCTCTGCCTGTACGGCAGGTTAATCCCTTATTCCGACGATCTTTATTTGTACCTGCCCATTCATGGAGCGCAATTCCATGACGTTGCCTCTCGTTCGTTCTTAGATCATTACTACTGAATAATCAAACGCTTTCCCATAAAAGCCTGAACCTCCTCCCTGGCATCTTACGGGGCTGACGGCTTCTCTCATAACAGTTGAGCCCTGGCAGGGGAAGGAGCGACACTCCGCCGTCCGGGGCTTTGTGGGAAACGCAAGTCATCTTGGAAGTGTTGAGAGCCTTTGCATCCAGAGGCAGGACGATTCCCCATTGTTTTTGCGGACATCCCGGGGTGCGAAAGCAGCCCTCGGGGTCGAGAGACACGGGCGCTTAACGGCCATTGAGTGCATAAACAGGGAAGTGGTCGGATAAGTGGATCGCAAAGGGCCACAGACCTTTGCCGAAGACGATTACCGAGAGATCGTTTGCCGCTTATTTAGAAGAGGCAGGCAGGGTACACCGTCACGCCTTCCTCAGGATGACCTGAGCCCCGGCGCTCCGGGACCGCTCCGCAGCTGATTCCGCCGCCGTCCTTGGATTCAAGTCCGACGAATCCATCAGGCGGGAGAAAATTCCACTTTTTTTGAAAAAGAAAGTGGAATTCCGAGACTGCGCATCACCGCTTTTTTATTCCGGGGAGATCTGGACCAAGGTAAAAAAAGGGTAGAGCCCTTGAACTCTACCCTTTTCATTCATATTATTCTTCGTTGGAGGGTTACTTTTTAATTCGTCGCCTGATTCCGACGAGACCCACCAGGCCGGAGCCTAAGAGCCAAACTGCAGCCGGAATGGGTACCGGTGCTCCATCCGGCCGTGCGACATAATAACCCCCTGCCGCGCCGGCATTATATGCAATGACGTCTACCGTTCCGCGGTCTGTCTTGCCACTTTTGGCATAAAAATTCCCCCAGACAGGTGAATGATCGGAGACAAAAGAGAGCGTATAGGTATGTAATGGATCTTCGGTGGTTATAGATTTTTCAAATTTTAATCCATAGTAGGCGTTGGGCATGCCAGGATTCGAACGCCCCTGCGAGGTGGACGAATATTTATCCAAATCCCCAATGGAGTGACCGCCAATAGCCGTCAAAAATGAATTGGCTGCAGCATCTTGTGTTGTCTCCAAAATAAAGTGGCTTAGATCTTTCTGTGGCACAGTGAATTGGTATTGGTAGGTCCACCACGAACTCCCCGCTGCGGGAGCCTGTATATTCCATGTTAAACTTGTTCCGGCCGCCCACTGTCCCTGACCGAGAAGTCCACCTCCGTTGGCTGATTGGGATCCTGAATAATAGGAACTCGTAACAGCTGCTCCCCATTGCATACCGGCTATATCCGCCACGCTTGGCGTTGCTGGCACAAGCGTCCAGGCGGTAATAAATATGAGCAAAAATACCGCATTACGGATGAATGTTCTTTTGATTTTCATCTCTCACTCTCTTTAAGATTCAGGAAAAAATTAAAAGCTCACCTTATCTCTCCCCCGCGTTCAGTAGTGATAAGCAGAGGTCAAATATGGCAACAACTGTCAGAACATCAGTCTACGCGTCCTCTTTTGTTATATACATAGGCTTTAATGCAAAAACTCGCAATACGGTAGAATCCGGATTTAGTCTAAGTAATTTCGGATAAAGAGGATTCCACTTTCCCTTAGAAATGCTGACGAAGGTGGTATTGGATGGCACAATGTCAGCGTTGTGAAAGCGTGATGGAAGGTTCGCTCCTGTGAATATTGGCGTAAAGTTGATTAAAATCGGTGAGGTATACGCGATTTCCCCAAGGCTTCCAGCTTGGCGGCGCCTACGGCGTGTTCTGCACCCACTGGATGGCGTATTTGAGGAGGTCCGTGCCGTCCGCCAGCTTCAGCTTTTCCTTGATGTGGGCGCGGTAGGATTCAATGGTCTTGACGCTGAGATGGAGCTTTTCGGCGATCTGGCTGGTTTTGTAGCCCTGGCCGATCATCCGGAAGACGGTCAGTTCCCGGTTGCTCAAAAGGCCGATAGGGGAGCTGGCGGTCTTGTTCTCACTGGAGACCATCTTTTCCAGTATGCTGGTGGCGATTCTGTCGCTGACGAAGATTTCCCCGGCCAGGACCCGCCGGATGGCGACCAGCAGCTTTTCCAGGGCTTCCTGCTTCATGATGTAGCCCCGGGCCCCAGCCCGGAGCGCCCGTTCGGCGAAAAGGGACTCGTCGTGCATGGAAACCACGAGGGAAGGAAGATCCCTGTGGCTCAGTTTGACCGTCTTGATGAGTTCGATGCCGTCGATGCCGGGGAGGGAAATATCGACGATGAGCAGGTCGGGCTTGTGGGAATCGATCATCTCCAAGGCCCGCTGGGCGTTGTCAGCCTCGCCGACGACCGTTAGATCGGGCTCCGAATTGATGAGCAGGGAGAGCCCCTTGCGGAGGATCGGGTGATCGTCGACGATCAGCACTCTTTTCTTGGTCATCTCCGCCTCCTTTCCTGCAAGCGCGGATTTCGAATCTGCCGAAGTTGTCCGTTACGCATCGGGCTCCATGCCCGTTCCGGTCCGGTTCGAAAACGAACAGGACACGATCGTTCCCCCGGCCGGTCCGGCCGCGATATTAAGGCTCGCCCCGATCATGGAGGCGCGATACTGCATGATGTTCAGGCCCATGCCCTTGCCTTGGCCGGCGGCAGGACGGATGCCGCAGCCGTTGTCCGCCACGGAAAGGACCACCGAATCGTCGCTCTGCCGCAGCGAGATCGTGACCGTGTCGGCCTTGCCGTGCTTGATGGCGTTGTTCAGGGCCTCCTGCACGATGCGGTAGAGATGGGTGGCCGCCGCCTGGTCGGGAATGCGGATCTCGTCTCCGTAAGAAACCGTGCAGCGGATGCCGAACAGTTTTTCCATGTTGCCCGCCAGGGAACAGAGGCCCATGCGGAGGCCCTCCGCCTCCAGCCGGACGGGATTGAGGCCGCGGGCGAATCCCCGGGTCATCGTGATGGCCTGGTCGATCAGTTCCACCACTTCCGCGACCTCCGGGGGTTCCAGGGCCTGGCGGGCGGCGATCTTCTTTTCGAGAACCTTGCCCATGAAGCCGATGCCGGCTAAGTGCTGGCAGAGGCTGTCATGAAGATCCTGGCCGATCCGCCTCTGCTCCCGGCCGCTGATCTCCAGGATCTCTTTTTCCAGGCGCTTGCGCCGGGTGATGTCCCGGACAATCGCCAAGACATTCCGCTGGGAATAGGGGACCATCCGGACTTCAAAGTCCTTCCGCTCCTCGTGAAAAGCGATGTTCTGTTCGAGGATCTGCACCCGGCCGGTTTCCAGGGTGTGCCGCACATGGGCCATGAGCTGATCGATCATCCGCCGGGGGAGAATCTTCCGCAGCTCCTCGATGTCGTAGAGGTTTCTTCCCAGAAGCCCCGGGGGGATGAACCGGGCGATGTCGAACTGTCCCTCGTGAAAACCAAGCAGATCGCCCTGTTCATTGACCTGAAACATCAAGTCGGGGATGGCGTCGAGGAGAGCCCGATTCTTGGATTCGCTTTCCTGGAGAGCTTCCTCCGCCCGCTTCCGGACGACGATTTCCCCGATCCGCTCCGCGATGACCTTGATCAGACTCCGCTCTTCCTTCAGAAAGGGTCCTTCATCCCGCGGGGGCTTCTCCTTTCGGTAAAAGACATCCAGGAGCCCGGCCTCCCTTCCCTGGAGGACGATCGGCTGCGACTGTCTCCAAGGCGTCTCCGAAAAGGAAGCGCTCTGAAATTCCAGCTCGCCCAGGACGATCCGGCTGCAGGCGATCTCGGGATACTGCCAGGCCCGGGGAATAACGTCCACGGTCCGCTGCAAGACTTCCCCCAGGGTCAGGCCCTGCTTCTCCACGATGCCGGAAATCTCGTAGAGGCAGTTCAACTCCTTGACGCGCTCCCGGAGCTCGCCGGTCAGTTCTTCCAGGGTCCGGCGGGATCTGATCAGCTTCGACTCCGATTCCTGGAGCTGCTTGATCCGCTGTTCCGCCAGCCTCAGGGCGGTGGAGAGCCCCGGAGCCGCCATTTGCTTTCTTCGGATTCTTTCCTCTTTTTCCTTGTCCATGGGGGTTTTGCCGGCCGCTTCAAGCCTGGTGGGGAATTGCCCTTCAGAGGTGAAGCGGACTTTTATCGGCGAATTTTCGGCCTTCCCGGCGTTCGGTTAAAGAAGGCCGGCGCGGTATCCGCCTTTCCGCCCCGCGTGCGTCTTCGCTCTGGAGGCGGAATCACGGAATGTCGCCGTGATAGCTCTGGAGGGACTTCGCCCGGCCATGGCCCTTCCGGAAAGCGGTGATTCCCTTGACGGCTGCGTCGGCCGCCGCGATGGTCGTGATATAGGACACCTTGTATTTGATCGCCGCCTTGCGGATGTAGGAGTCATCGTAGGCGCTTGTCCGGCCGCTCGGCGAGTTGATGATGAGCTGAATCTCTCCGTTTTTGATGCTGTCGACGATGTTGGGCCGCCCCTCGTGCATTTTCAGGATCGCCTGGGCCTCGATGCCGTGGTCCGCAAGATACTGCTGCGTTCCCTTTGTGGCGAGAATCCGGAAGCCCAGCTCCTGGAACTTTTTGGCCACGCTGAGAATTCCGCCCTTATCCTCTTTGACGACCGTGATCAGGACGGTGCCCTCGGCGGGCAGAACCGACTGGGCGGCTTCCTCAGCCTTGTAAAAGGCGAGGCCGAAGGAATTCGCCAGGCCGAGGACCTCTCCGGTGGACCGCATCTCCGGCCCCAGGATGGGATCGACTTCCTGGAACATGTTGAAGGGGAAGACCGCCTCCTTGACGCCGAAGTGGGGGACCTTCCGCTGGGAAAGGTTCAGGTCCGCCAGCTTCTTGCCCAGCATGACCTGGGTGGCGATCCGGGCCATGGAGATGTTGCAGATCTTGGAGACCAAGGGCACGGTCCTGGAAGCCCGGGGGTTCGCTTCCAGGATGTAGACCACGTCGTCGGCGATGGCGTACTGGATGTTCATCAGGCCCACCACCTTGAATTCGACGGCGATGGTCCGGGTGTATTCCTCGATCGTCTCGAGATGCTTGGGGGCGATGCTGATCGGCGGGATGACGCAGGCGGAATCGCCGGAATGGATGCCGGCCAGCTCGATATGCTCCATGACGGCGGGGACGAAGGCGTCCGTTCCGTCGGAGATAGCGTCGGCCTCCGCCTCGATGGCGTTTTCCAGGAACTTGTCGATGAGGATGGGCCGTTCCGGGGTGACGCCCACGGCGGCGGCTACGTAGCGCTTCAGCATATCCTCGTCATGGACGATTTCCATGCCCCGGCCTCCCAGGACATAGGAAGGGCGGACCATGAGGGGATAGCCGATCCGGCCGGCGACGACCAGGGCCTCCTCCAGGTTGCTGGCCATTCCCGACTCCGGCATGGGGATTCCCAACTTGCTCATCATCTTGCGGAAGCGGTCCCGGTCCTCGGCGAGGTCGATCGTTTCCGGCGACGTCCCGATGATTCGGACACCCGCCTTTTCCAGCTCGCCGGCGATATTCAGGGGCGTCTGGCCGCCGAACTGGGCGATGACGCCTTCCGGTTTTTCCTTCTCGTAGATGCTCAGGACATCCTCCACTGTGAGCGGTTCAAAGTAGAGTCTGTCGGAGGTGTCGTAATCCGTGGAGACAGTTTCGGGATTGCAGTTGACCATGATCGACTCGTACCCGGCGTCCCGGATAGCGAAGGCCGCATGGACGCAACAGTAGTCGAATTCGATGCCCTGACCGATCCGGTTGGGGCCGCCGCCCAGGACCATGATCTTCTTCCGGTCGCTGACCGTCACCTTGTCCGGGGCGTTGTAGGTGGAATAATAATAGGCCGCGTTTTCCACACCGCTGACGGGAACGGCGTCCCAGGCCTCGACGACGCCCAGGGCGGTCCGCTGCTTCCGGATGTCCGCCTCCGGGACGCCCAGGATCTGTGCGAGATAGCGGTCTGCAAAGCCGTCCTTCTTTGCCGTGGTCAGCAGATCATCGGGCAGACCCTTGCCCTTGAATCGGAGGATATTTTCTTCGAGATCCACCAGTTCCTTCATCTGCTCGATAAACCAGCGCTTGATGTGGGTTTTGGTATGGAGCAGTTCGACATCGGCGCCCTTGCGGATGGCCTCATACAGGAGGAACTGCCGTTCGCTGGAAGGTTCCGACAGGCTTTCCAGCAGATCTTCCAGGCTCCTGGCGTTGAAGTCCTTGACGAACCCGAGTCCGTAGCGCCCCTTTTCCAGGGAGCGGATCGCCTTCTGAAAGGCCTCTTTGTAATTCTTGCCGATGCTCATGACCTCGCCGACAGCCCGCATCTGGGTGCCGAGCTTGTCCTGGGCGCCCTTGAACTTTTCGAAGTCCCAGCGGGCGAATTTGACGACGACATAATCCCCCCCGGGGGTGTACTTGTCGAGGGTTCCTTCACGCCAGTAGGGAATCTCGTCCAGAGTCAGCCCTCCGGCGAGCATGGCGGAGACCAGGGCGATGGGGAAGCCCGTGGCCTTGGAGGCCAGGGCGGAAGACCGGGAGGTCCGGGGATTGATCTCGATAATGACGACCCGATCCGTTTCCGGGTCGTGGGCGAACTGGATGTTCGTCCCGCCGATGACCTGGATGGCCTCGACAATGGCGTAGGAATACTTCTGCAGGCGCTCCTGGAGTTCGGAGGCGATGGTGAGCATGGGGGCCGTGCAGTAGGAATCCCCCGTATGGACGCCCATGGCGTCGACATTTTCGAT
>CAZKRB010000039.1:0-30084 GCA_964555065.1 uncultured Syntrophus sp. | reverse complement strand
ATGCCTCAGCGCCTCTTCAATTTCCGGGTGCCGGAATTCAAAGCCTGCCGCTGTCAGCTTATCGGGAACGGCTCTGATGCTGACGAGGAACTCCTCGTCGGCAATTTCGCCGAGGACGGCGCACAGGAGAAACGAGGGGATCCGAAAGAAAGTCGGCCGTTTCAACAGAGTGTTGAGCGCCTGGGTGAACTCGCGGTTGGTAACGGGATTCGGCGCGCACAGGTTTACCGGTCCGGAGAGGGAATCGGTGTGGAGAATGAACTCGACGGCGGCGATGAGGTCGTCGATGGCGATCCAGCTCAGGTACTGCTTCCCCGATCCGAGAACCGCGCCCAGACCGGCTTTCGACAGGGTCAGCAGCCGGGGCAGCAGTCCCCCCTCCCGGCTGAGAACGGGGCTGATGCGAAGGGTGACGACTCGAATCCCCGCCTTTTGAGCTGCCTCGGCAGCGGCTTCCCAATCCCGGCTGATCCCGGCCAGGAACCCTTTACCCGCAGGGCCGGCCTCGTTCAAAACGGCATTCCCGCCGTTCCCGTAGAAGCCGATGCCGGAGGCAGAGAGGAACACCTTTGGCGGCCGGTTCAAGCGGGCGATTTTCTCAGCGAAGAGTTCGGTGCTGTCGATGCGGCTGGAGCGGATCTTCTCCTTCTTTTGCTTCGTCCATCGTCCGGTGCCGATGCTGTCGCCGGAGAGATTGATCGCCGCGTCGATCCCGGCATCGGCAGGCAGATCGAGAATCCCCCGCCGGGGGTCCCAGAATTGGCCCTTCTTTGCTGGGTCGCGTACCAGCCTGAGAATTTCATGCCCCCGCGCTTCGAGAGCGGGCGCCAGAGCTGAGCCGATAAGCCCCGACGCGCCTGACATCAGAATCTTCATGGTTTTTCTCCCGGCCTGCCAGTTGTCTTCCCGCCCCCCGGGGCGCCGCCGCAATCCAGGAATAAATCCTATCCTTGAATTGACATTGAACCCATCCTGTCATAAACTTTCCCTGCATATTGCGCATGAACGGGTTTGTCAAGCCTGCGGCCTCTGTTGAATGTTGATTTATTGGGATACGGGGTTTTTTATGGCTGCGCGATTCCACCTGCCGACCATCAAAATGGACCTGCATTCTGTGCTCTATGTCTCTTACCTGGTCCCTGCCGATCGCCTCCGCCCCCGGGTCCCCTCGGAGTTGACCCTGGCCGCGGCAAAGGGCCGGGTCTTTCTGTCCATCGTGGCCATGCAGTGCAGGAATGTCCATCTCTCCGGCCTGACGTGGCCAAGCTTCGGTTACGACCAGCTCAATCTTCGCACCTACGTCTTCGACCCGAAGACGGGAAATCCGGCGGTTTACTTTTTCAAAAGCGGCGTCTCTTCGGCGGTCATCCCCGTCGCGACGCGCATCCTCGGCATCCCCTGGGAGCGCATCTCCTTTGACCTGGTCAAGGAAGGTTCCGAAAACGGAGAGGACCTCTTTAACGCCGTCGGCAGCTGGAACGGGGAGATCGAGATCCGGATGAAGCCCTCCGCCTCAAAGGGTCCGGACCGGGCCGTGATCGAATCCATTACGGGGCCGATGGTGGGATTTCTGGGCAGCGGGGGGCGCTTGAAACGGATCGCCATCGAACACAAGGTCCTGGAGGTCCGTGCGCTTTCGCTCTTGCGAATCCGCTTTCCCCTGCCGGTGGAGGCCGGCCTGCTGACTGCATCCGAGCTGGAAAATCCGGACAGCGTTCTCATCGTGCCGGAATCGCAGTTTTCTATTCATCTTTAAGGGAGGTGGCAACGTCATGACCATCATGGAATTCCTGCTGGCGGCCGTCATCGCCGGAATCGCCATGGCCGCACTCACGGAGATCGGATACCGCCAGGGCATGATCAAGGCAAATCTGCTCCTCATCGACGGGGAATTCGCCCTGAAGAGGGCGGGGATCAGAGCGCGGCAGCCCCTCGTATCCCTTGTGGGCGTCGTCGTTCACCTGGTCACCAGCGCCGTGTTTGGAGCCGCGTACTATGTCATCACGCGCCTTTTGAAGGTTGACCCGTTGAATGGCGCCGTAATGGCGGTTTACGTCTTTGTGCTCTGGCTGTCCATGCTCTTCATCGCTCTGCCCGTGGCGGGTCAAGGTCTGCTGGGCAGGCGCGCTGCGGACTCGGCGTGGTGGGAACAGCTTGTGCTGCACATCCTTTTCGGAGTCGTCCTGTGGATGGGGCTGGCTTTGCTCTGAGGTCGACCGCCCGAAGACGCTTCGGGATGGCCGCCGAGTTACCCGTCACGGCTGGAGCCGTCACCGGGAATCTGCCTCCTGGAAAAGGAAAAAAAGAGACCTCTGTCCCCATCGATGGGTTTTATGGCGATGAAACTACTGTCACTGCTGCTGGGTTTTTTATTCACCGCGCCTTTCGCCCTGCAGACCTATTCCTTGATCCCCTTTGTCGGGCGGAAAAGAGCCCTCCGCATTGTGGGACGGCAGCTGACATCGGCCGCCGCCCGGGGGGCGAAACTGTTGATTCCCCGCATCCATTCCAAGGGGGAGTATTCAATTTTCAAGGAGAAGGTAAAAAGAAACTTTTTATTCATCGGGAAACTTTATCATCTAAGAATTGAGGACGAAACGGGGGATCGCATTGAATTTCGGTTCCATTTCTGCCCTGTCGCCAGGATGCTCAAAATCTTTGGATTGGCCGATCTATGCAGGTATTCCTGTGCGGGAGACTGGATTATTGCAAAGGAGAATAAGGAATATTGGACGTTTTCCCGACAGCAGACGATCGGAACCGGGGGGCGGTACTGCAATCATACTTACTCGAGGAAAGAATGACCCGTTTCAATTCCCTCTATGAATGGCAGGGGGAAATTGACCATCGGTGAAAGCCAGATGCCGGACACCCCGCGCCTCGTCGATTCTTGACAGGCGGGGAATGGGCCGGAGCGAAGCGGTGCGCTGCAGTTTGTCACGGTCGACGGCATTGTCGGCCATTGCGGAAAAAAGGTCGGCTGGTTCTGCGCACCGGGGAAGGGTGCAGCCTCCTGGCGGATGGCCGGGATCAAGGCCATAATGATTCCCGTTCCTGCCTTGCCCGCTGGAGGGCTGATCCGGAAGCGTATCGGTGTTCACCAAGGCGTCTTGGTGGCGCGTCTTGAAGGAAAAAAGATGGGGCGCCGATCCTCGATTCCGCCGCTATTCAGAACGGGGCGGGGGATCGGCGCCCTTTGCCTGACCTCGGAGAGAGGTGCAATTTGTTACGCTGACAGGTTCTTCGCCACGAAATCCCAGTTGAGGCGTTTCTCCAGGACGGCGGACACGTAATCCGCACGCCTGTTCTGGTAATCAAGGTAATAGGCATGCTCCCACACATCGATGACCCACAGCGGCTTCATGCCCTTCTCCAAGGGGGTATCCGCATTGCCGGTTTTAAGGACCTTGAGCTTCTGCCCATCGCGCGCCAGCCATGCCCATCCGCTGCCGAATTGTGTCATCGCGGCTGTGGCCAGCTCCTTCCTGCAGGCGTCCAGGCTGCCGAAGGATGCTTCGATTTGTTTCTTCAGCGCAGCGGGAGGTTCGCCTCCCCCCTTCGGTTTCAGGCCTTGCCAGTAAAAGGTGTGGTTCCAGGTCTGGGCGGCATTGTTGAAAATGGCGGTTTTATCGGATTTTCCCGCCGTGGCGGTAATGATCTTCTCCAGGGGTAGAGCGGCGAATTCCGTATTGGCAATCAGCTTGTTCAGGTTGTCCAGGTATCCCTTATGGTGTTTCCCGTAGTGAAAACTGATGGTCCGGGCTGAGATGACCGGTTCCAGGGCGTTTTCCGGATAGGGAAGGGCCGGCAGGACATGGCCTCCTGCAGCCTGTGCGCTTCCAACGAGCTTGTCGAATGGACTCCCGGTGGCAAGAAGAACGGCGGCACCCGTTGACAGGGCAAGAAAATCACGGCGACTGAGAGAGGATAAACTCCTCTTTTTCGTATTTGTGTTCATACAGCCTCCTTTTTCAATGATGTTTTAAAGAGCGTAATCTCACAAAAAACTTTCATCCGTGCCCAATCCCATCCGGGCAAGGCATTCTCCAGTGGGTGAATCTCCTCGATGCCTGCGGGCTATGCTGAATTCCGACCGCTAAGACCTGCGTTAGGGGTTGCGAGGCCAGACTCCGTGCTCCGCCTAACCACGCAGCAATTAAGCCGACGTTTGCCGCCGAAAACAGATTTCGGGCGGCGCGGCTGACAGCTTATTGTCAGCCGCGTCAGGCCGTGCCGGCAAGCTGATCCAGAATCGCCAGCAGCTCCTTGTTTTCCGAAATATCGGACATGGAACTGCCGTAATGGACAAAGCGGATCAACCCCCTCTTGTCGATGACCAACTGGGCGGGCAGGCGACCCAGCTTCAGCAGCTTGACCTGCTGGCCGTAGCGCTTGGAAACGGTGTGGTCCGGGTCCGGCAGGCCGATAAAGGGCATGTCGTGCTTGCGCCACCAGTCCGCGAAAGGCTCCGGCTTTTCGGGGCCGATTGCGATGACTTCGGCATCCCGCCTGACAAACTCCTGGTAATCCCTGCGCAACTGCGCCATGTGCCTGCGGCAGAAAGGTCAGAGAAAACCGCGGTTAAAGATCAGGACGACATTTCTGTTGCCCTGGTAGCTGGAAAGCCGAATCTGCCGCCCTTCGCTGTCCGCCAGCTCAAAGTCCGGTGCGGGCCGGTACTCGGCAATGTCACTTTCCTTCATGAGCCATCCCTTTCCTGTCCGGCCGTTGAAAGCTAATCCTCTCTTTTCAAGGTGCATGCTTTGTTATTATGACCGATGATTTTAGGGAGTCAAGGGGATAATGGCTGCCGGACACTGCTGCTTCCCGTTCTCCCTTCCGCTCTTTCCTGTTGAAATCAAAGGCCGTCCCCATCCCCCGGGCCGGAGCGTCACCGATATGGATCTTGGAACGTTCGTCGCCCTGTTCCTCCGCCTGAAACTCCACCATGGTCGACTGTCCGTCGATGTCGAGTCGCCCGGCTTACCAAGAGAAAGGGAAGGATCTCCTGGCTGCTCCCTTTTCTTCAGAGGAAAATCAATCCACGTGATTGATCCTTTACATCCTTCGTTTTTCCCGTTTCGGCCATGAGGATCAGTCTGGTGAGCCTTGCCCCTGCCGGCCGGGAAGGGACTCGGGGATGCGGTAAATGTAGATGGGATCGTTGTGAAGTTTTGAGTCGGCATGGAGAACGGACCGGGGCTTCCATCCCGGGATGGGAAAATTGAAGGAAATCACCCTGGAGCCGTCGGCCAGCTCCCCGGCGAGCTTCTCTCCCACGCGCCGCATTACATCGGGGAAGAGGTAGCAGGCGACGACATCGGCCTTCCCCAGGTCGGCCCGCCAGAAATTGCGATAAAAAACGGTAATCCCCCTTCTCCAGGACGTCAGGAGGTTGGCCTTGAGAAAGGCCAGGGGGTTGATCTCGAATCCATGGCAGAGCGCCCCGTAGCGTTTTCTGGCTTCGCGCAGGGACCTGCCGTCCCCGCAGCCGATGTCGATGAAAAGCTCCCCCGGATTCATGGGCACGGCTTCGAGGGCTTTGCGGATTTTTACCCGGGCCGTTGACACATACATCGCACCCTGGGTGACCGGGAGGACCACGATGATGGCGAAGGCGTGCAGAAGCTTCAGGACGGCGGCAGTCCCGATGATTGCGAAGGTGATGACCAGCCAGGTCGGCATATCCTGTCTCCTGTATTCACCCTTCTGCCTGAGCGCTCTGGATGAGACTCCTGGCTGAAAAGGAGAAATCCGAAGCCGATTAAAAGACCCTCTATTTGCGCAGCGGAACGATGCGGTAGATCTTGTCGTCTCCGGGAAGGGGCTTCCCTCGGCCGTCACGGTTGCTCGAAGTGAAATAGAGGTCGCTATCGGGCAGAAAGGCATCCTCCACGCCCTGTGGTATCCCGCCGACCCGCTGCGGGGCGCAGGAGGCCGTTACGGAAAAAAGATGGAGGAGAACGAGGATGAAGAGGACACTTTTCGCCGGGTGGCCGGAGAGGAAGGAGGTTTTCCCATTCATGAAATTCTTCTTTCGCAGCAATTTGTTGAGAAAAGAGCGAACAGGGCCCTTTGAATAACCCATTGTCGAAACAAGAGCCATGGGGCCTTTGCCCGGCTACTTGAGGGAAAAATCGACGCGGCTGGACCGGGCTTTGGCGACCGGCCCTTTTTCTCCATTCTCTGCCTTCAGCCGGGGTTCCAGAACGAACACCCGGTCCGCGGCGATGCCGCCGGGCTTGACGATGGCGTCGGCGACGACCCGGGCGCGGCGGATTCCCAACTGACGGAGAGCATCATCCGACACGGACGCATTGGCCAGGAGCAGCTTTTCCATCTCGGGCACCGGTAGATCCTTGGCCAGGCCGACCACATTGCGCGGTTTGGGGAATTTCTCCTCGCTGTAAACCTGCTTCAGCAGCTTCGGGTATTCGGCCGGCTCGACGCGGACTTCGTCCAGACTCGATGGGCCGTCCCCCCGGGCCGCCAGCTTCTGAAATTTGACCGCCTTGACCTTGCGCTCGAGGCTTCGGCGGCGCAGCCCTTCCCTGTCGGTCTCCGGATCGACCCGGCCGGTGACGTCCAGCTTCAATGCCGGACGGTTTTCCAGGGCCTTGACCAGGGAGGCGATCTTGTCCTGGGCGGTCTTGTCCAGGGCTGAGCGGCCGGGTTCGAACTCGATGAAGGAAAGCTCTTCACCGCCTCCGAAAAGGCTTCCCAGCAGCGCAAAGGGCGCGGTCACCGCCTTCGTGATCAGGTTCACGATCACCCGGATGATGATGCCGCCGACGGAAAACTGCGGATCATCCAGCGAGCCGGCGATGGGCAGATTGACGTCGATCACGCCGTTGCGGTCCTTGAGCAGCGCCACGGCCAGCAGCACCGGCAGCTTGGTCGCCTTTGGGCTCTCTACTTTGTCGCCGAAGGTGAGTTGGTCGAGCATGACCCGGTTTTCCGCCCGGAGAAGGCGGTTCTCGATGCGATACTTCACGTCCATGGACAGTTTGCCCTTGAGGATCGGGTAGCCCGCGTAGTGGGCGGAGTAGGGCGTTGCAGTCGGCAGGTCAACGCCCTTGGCGGAGGCGCTCAGGTCGAGGAATAGGTTGCCGGAAAGGGGATTGATCTTGCCCAGGATTTCCACCGGCGCGGCGTCGTCCACCTTGCCGCGGATTTCCACATCCGCCGTGGAGGCGAGATTCGAAGAAAGTCCGGAAATCCGGCCGCCGATCTGGGTGAGGTTGGCGGAATAATTGGGCTTGATGAAGCGGTCGGAAAAATTGACCCGACCGCCCTGGAGCGTGACCCGGGCGATCTGGATCGGTGCGGGCGGGGACGACTTCCGGGTGGTGGAAGGTCCGGCCGCGTCCGTTGCCTGGACCGCCGCCTCCTTTGCCGGCCCCGGCTTGGCCGCCGTATCGCCCCGGCCCGCCACCGCCTGCCGGCTTTCCTCTCCCTTCCCCAGGACATGCTGCACATTGAGCGTCCCGTCGGGGTTGATGATCAGGCGCGAATAGAAACTGCTCAGCGATACCTGGGCGATGGCAACCTTCAGCGGCTCGGTGGCAATGTGGATGCCGCCGACATGGAGGGTCTCCCACTTGAGGAAGTCGTTGTTTCCGTAATTGTCCACACTGGCGAACCGGTTCACCTGCACCTCGCCCTGATATTGAACCTTTACCTCTTTTTCCCGCTGGACCGCCAGGCTGCCCCGGGCGCTGACGGCGCCGTTGGTGATGCGGATGTTCATCCTGTCGGCAAAATAGGGCTGCACCGGCAGGATGGGAACGCCGCCGGCCTTGAGCTGAAGTTTCGCGGACAGGGAGGGGTTCAGAATGACGCCCCCTTCCACACCCACCTGTCCGGTCCGGCCGGTCCGGGCTTTCAGGGCCAGTTGGAGCCTGGCATTCGGCTCGGAGGAGATGTTTTCCACCGTGCCCTGGATTTTTTCCACGCCGATCTCGGCGGTTCCGGCGGGGGGCGTCTCGTCGCGCCAGTGCACGCCGATGTCCTCCAGCGCCACCTTCTTCACTCCATACTGCCAGGGAGCGGCGGAAGATTTCGCCTCTGTTTCGGTCCCGGTCTCCGGTTTGGCTCCAACCTCCGCCTTCGGTCCGCCCCCGCCGGTGAGTTCGCTCAGGTTCAGTTCCCCCTTCCGGTTCCGCTGAATGTCGAATCGGCTTTCCGCCAGGGAGAGTTCATCGATGGCGATGCGGCGCCCGTCGAGGTCGAAAGCGCCTCCGGTGATGCCGAACCGCCCGATGCGCACGATGTCGGTCTTGCCGCCCGGCTGGGGTACCCGGAGATCGGCAACCTGGACGTTCAGTTTACTGACCGCCAGCGGCTCCAGGGCGACATCGGCTGCTGCTTCCAAGGTGGCCTTGCCGGGACCGGAGGCGCTCAGTTCCACCTGTCCCGCCTTTCCCCTTTCACTGGTGAGATTGCGGATCAAAAGGCGGAGATCGCTCAGAGTGGTCTCAAAGGGCCTTGCCCGCTGCTCGTCGCGGACATGCACCGCGGAAGCATTGAGGACGAACTCCCGCACCAGGAAATAGGGAAGAGGCGTCTTTTCCTTGTCCGGTTCCGTCAGGTTGGCGAGGTTGATCCGTCCCTGGCGGTCCCGGCGCACGAAGAGCTCCAGGCCATCGGCGGACACCCGGTCGACGGTAAAGCGTTTGACCAGGGGCTCGATGCTTCCCAGGACGACATCGAGCTTTTTCAGGCGGACCGTCGGCGTCTTTTCCGCTTCGTTCAACGCCAGGTCGTGCAGGGCCGTGTTACCCGTCAACTTGAGCAGCGGGGCCTTGCCCTTCGGTTGGACGAAGGTGATTTTGAGGTCCGCATCCAGCTTGCCCTCGGGCAGCGTGAAATGGAGCTTCTTCGGTACGTAGGTCAGATACGCGCCGAGGACGAGACGGTTGAGCTTCAGGTCCAGGGAACTCTCGTGACCCGCCTCGAAGGGCTTGCTTTGACCTGTGAGCCGCAGGGGAGCCCCGTTGACCACGGCGGAAAAGGCGGGATTGATGTAGTCATCCACACGGTAAAACAGATTGGACAGAAAGGGGAGGGCAACATTCAGATCCCGGATCTCATGGCGGCGCCCCTTGGGGCGGTCGTCGAAATCGATCCGGCCTTGACCGACGACGATGTTGTTGAGCGAGAAGCGCAGGGGCTTGGAGTCCTTTTCTTTCGGCTCGGCAGGGGCCTCGCCCAGACGATCGAGAATATCCTGAAAGTTATAGGTGTTGTCCGCCGTGCGCACCAGGTGAACGGTCGGCTCCGTGAGGCGGACTTCGCTCAGCACCGGGCAGCCGAAGACGATGGAAGCCAGCTGCGCATTCACGTAAAACTGCTTGAAGGCGACAAAGGGCGTTTTGCCGTCGCGCTCCGCCAGGGAAAAATCGTCGATGGAGACGGAGAGCGCAAGGGGGTTCACATGCACCGCGCCCACGTTGAGTTTGCGTCCGAGTTTACGGGAGAGGCTATCCGTCAGATAGGACTTGAGCAGCGGCGGCCCGCCAAAAAAAAGCGCAAGGCAAAACACTCCGAACAGAACGGCCAGAACCAGTCCCGTCTTCCGGATCCAGGGTTGTTTGGCGGTCTCCTTGACTTTCGCCTGGTTAAACTTCGTGCGCCAGCTCATCTTTTTTCTTCTCCTTGGGATGGCTCCTGCGCTGGATGTCATCGCGGAGCCGGCAGCCGGGAGATCCGGACCGCCTCATGTTTTACTTTTCCCTGGCCGGGCTTCTGCGGGGTATTTCCCTTCTATCCCCGATCGCACTTCGTCTTGCGCCGGAATGCTTCACTTTCCGGCTATTTCTCTACAGTGTCCTGATTCATGGCGCAAGCCTTCTTTTAATCCCTGAAGATCCAATGATCCAGCAGCAGGGCGGCGGTAATTCCGACGACAAATCCATTGCCGAGGACCGGACGTAAACTGGATGGGAACCCGGCGACAAAAGGCGGCGGCAGAAAGGCGATGACCGTGGCCAGCAGGAGCGGCAGGCCGATGACCAGCCCGTCGGAAATCCGGAATTCCGGAAGCGATTCAAAGGCCAGGAGCAGTCCCCCCGCGATCTGGGAGGAGAGGATATAGGTCATCACCGCTCCCACCACGAGCGAGGGAACGCCGGCGAAAAATGCGATCACGGCCGGTGAAAAGGACAGGAGAAACAGGAGCAGGGCGTTCGGCAGCATGGCAATCCGGGATGCGCAGCCGGTCGCGATGATCACTCCAGGACTGAGGGAAAAGTTTACCGGGCCGATTACCCCGAAAACGCCGGAAAGGATATTGGAAAACCCGGTGATCAGGATGCCGCGGTTGAGCCGCCGGCCCGCATGTTCCGGTTTCAGAAGCTCATTCATGGACTGGATGGAGCCCAGGTCGTTGATGAACAGCGCCAGGAAGCAGACGAGAAAGGAGGCCAGTACCCCCGCGTCGAGAGAAAACCTCAAGGTCAGGTGCGAAAAGAAACCCGATACCAGGGGGGCGGCAAAGAGGTCGCCCCTCCGGAAAGCTTCCGGAAACATGAGAAACCAGGCGAGACTGCCTGCCGCCATGGACCAGACAATCAGGGTGGATTTCCAGATGCCGGACAGATAGCGGTGGGCGGCGAACATGCCCGACACCAGGACCAGTGAGAAGAGGAGATGGGCAAGGGAGCCCCCCGGGCCGCCTTCGGCGGTCATCAGGCTGACGAGAGTCGGCGTGAGGGTGAAGGCGATCAGAATCAGGACCACGGCAATCACCCGCGGGCTGAAAAGCTTCCTGAAATGGCCAAGCAGGCCCGTTGCGCCGGCAATGACGAGCAGGAGCCCTCCCAGGAAGATGGAGGTATAGATCGTCTCGGGTGGATGTCCCGAGCTGGTGATGATGCCGACGAGCAGGATGGAAGAGGGCCCCACGATCAGCGGCATCCGGTGCCCAACCATGAGCTGCGCGGCGAGGGCGACCGCCATGACGAACATGAGCTTTTGCAGGTACATCAGTTGGCCGGCGCTGGAGCCGAAATGAAATTCGCCGGTAATCTTCCCGATGACGATGATGGTCGGGATGGTTACGGCAAACCACTGGAGGCCGTAAAGAAGCGTTTCGGAAAAGGCAGGCCGCTCATCAAGGCCGTACTTGAACTCCATGTCGGAAGACCCTTCCGTAATAGACGGGAATGCAATGCCAAGGCGTCTGTAAACCACCGGGGTGAAGAATAACAAAGCGGCTCCTCATTATCCACCAATAATTCCCCTGTCTGCCGGCTTAGGCGGCTCATCCCCGGCGATACACCCTGTTTCCCGACATCGCAGTCGTCCGCCGCCATAAATCGGGGTTTCCCTTATGGACAGATTCCAGACGTTTCTTATATACTCAGGCGTGTTGATGGGTTTGATTGGACCGCAGTGAAGGAGCCGGATCAGGGATAACCCCGAAACGATCAAAAGAAAATGTGCTTTCCCGCCGGATATGCCTTCGGCGTACTGCACAGCCTGGAACAATAAATAAGGAGGGAAGGAGATCATGCGTTGGCAAAGTGGCCGCAGAAGCGACAATGTGGAAGACCGGCGGGGGGTCCGCGTATCGCGGGCCAAGATGGGAGGGGGGATCGGCACCATCATCCTGGTTCTCGTTGCTCTCTATTTCGGCGTGGACCCTTCGATGTTCCTGCAGCAGGAAGCGCCCCGGGAGATGAGCGCGCCGGTGGAGTCCGCCGACGGGCAGAGAAGTGCCGAGGAAAACCGGATGGCTGACTTTGTTTCCGTCGTCCTGGCGGACACGGAGGATACGTGGAACGAAATTTTCCGCCGCAGCGGCAAAACCTATGGGGAGCCGAAACTGGTTCTCTTCACGGGATCCGTCGATTCGGCCTGCGGCTTTGCCCAGGCCGCCATGGGGCCTTTCTACTGCCCCCGGGATCACAAGGTCTATATCGATCTGGCTTTTTTCCGGGATCTGGAAGTGCGGTTCCACGCGCCCGGCGAGTTCGCCCAGGCCTATGTCATCGCCCATGAGGTCGGCCACCATGTGCAGAATCAGCTTGGTATTTTAGGGAAGGTCCACTCCAGTCAGCAGAGCTCAGACAAGGCAACGGCGAACAACCTGTCGGTCAGGCTGGAACTCCAGGCCGACTGCCTGGCCGGGATCTGGGCCCATCATGCGGACCGGTCGAGAAAAGTCGTGGAAGAGGGGGATGTAGAAGCGGCATTGCGCGCTGCGGGAAGCATCGGCGATGATCGGATCCAGAAGCAGACGCAGGGTTATGTCGTGCCCGATTCTTTTACCCACGGCAGTTCGGAGCAGAGAATCCGGTGGTTCAAAAGGGGAAATGAAACCGGGCAATTCTCACAATGCGACACCTTCAGGGCTGGGAGTCTGTAGGTCGGCCGCACCTCCCGGGCCAAGTCGTACCTCCTCCAACGGGAGAGCCGAAGGCCTCCCTTTCAAACGGGTTATCCCGGTATGGATCCCCGCCCCGGACTGCGGCCGCTGCGCCGGCCAGGAGATACAGGAGGGGGAACAGCAATCCCCAGCGCTCGTATTGCCTTACGTGAATTCGTTCATGGTCGCGGCATCGCGCCAGGACTTCCCGGTTCCGGCCGATCACGACGTGCCCGAGGGTCAGGGCTTCGATCGTCCGCCCCGGCCGGCGGCGGGAGAGGAGAAAGCGCAACACGCCGCCTTCCGCCTCGACGATTCCCCGGACAAGAGAGACCGTTCCGCCCGAGAAGAAGACCAGCGGAATCACCAGCATGCCGAGACAGGATACGGGGAGAACCCAGCAATATTTGAGAAATGAGCCTAGAGCCTTCATCACGGCGAGGACCCCGCCTTCCGATTCGACCCGGCCGGTTTCCGGCGGCTCTTGCGGAAGATCAAAATGAGAAGCGCCACAATGACGATGGCGCTCAGCAGCGGCAGCACAACCGCCAGCATGCTGAGAACCGACGCAATCATCCATTCGGCCGTTGCCACGGCAAAATTGCCGATCCCACCGGTCACGGCCGTTGACATCCCTCTCAAAAGCGACGTAGAGCCGTGAAAAATCGCGGCCGTGCCGCCTCCGGCAATTAGGGCCAGCGTCCATTTCAGCATGGGGTCCAGGTGGACGAAGCTCGATGCCGCCACCACGACTCCGGCCGCCGCTGCCGCCGCCGTTCCGATCGAGTCCAACAGATTGTCCACCAGGGGGATATAATAGGCGGCTATTTCCAGAATCGATGCCGTTCCAAAGGCCACCAGGGCCGGGTAGGTTCCGATCCACTGGAATCCGTCGGACAAGGCCAGATGCCCGGAAAGAGCGGCAATGCACATCACCAGCAACGGGATGAACACCCGGAAACCGCAGGCGGCGCTCAGGCCGATCCCGAGGCTGACGCTGATCAGATTGTCCATCGTCCTTCCCCTCGCCTCCGCCGGGAGGTGAGCATAGAAAAAAGCGGCTCGGAAGCCGCTTTTTCTATGACGATTCAAGAGATCTTCTTTATTGCGCTTCCGGATCATGAAACGGCCGCAAGGCAGCGGATTCTGAGACGATCGGGCTTCCGCAGCGATCTGGGGGGAGCCCGTGACGAGGATATCGCCGGGTGCGCTCTTGATCCGGGAGTGAAATTACCGGCCTGCCAGTTTCTTTTTCAAGGCCGCTTCCGTTTCCGCGTTGGCCTTGCCCTCCGCCTTCAGGCCCGCAGCGGTCTGGAATTTCGTCAAAGCCCGCTTGGTGGCCGGACCATAGCGTCCGTCAACGGCCAGTTTAGGCTCCGCGCCCAGGTCGTTGAGAGCTTTTTGATACCATTTGAGGTCCTCGCCCTTGCCGGCTGCCGCCTCCGCCTTAGCCGGCGCTTTCTCCGGTTCGGCAGCAGCGGGGGCAGAGGCTGCCTCAGGCTTTGCCTCGACAGGCGCCGACGCCGCAGCCGTCAAGCCGAGAAGCCCCATCGTCTGAGTGGCTTTTTCCTTGATGGCGTTCGCGGAAGCGAGGGCATCGACCACGTTGCCGGCCTTGAAGTTCTCCATCGCCTTGGCCCATTCTTCCTTTATCGCGGCCAGTCCGGCTTTCGCCTCAACGAATTTTTCCGAGGTGAGATCGGCGGGGAGTTTCTTGGCCTGGGAAAGCGCGTCCACCTTGCCCTGCATCGTCTCCACCATCTTCGGCAGCTCCTCGCTGATGCCGGTCCAGGAGGCGGCCATTTCCTCCTTCTTCAGCTTGGCCGCGTCCAGAACCTCTTTCGCCTTGTCCGCCAGAGCCTGCGCTTCAGGGACGACATCCTTGTATTCCTTCTTGGCGAACTTCTCCTTAACCGCCGCCAGGGCATCCTCCAGGGATTTCACCTGGTCGGGAACGTACTTCACCGCTTCAGCCTTGGCGGTGTTGACCGCGGTTTCGGCCGCCTTGACGGCCAGTTCCGCCGGCTTGCTGTCCGCGCCGCAGGACAGCAGAAAAAGGGCGCCGACAAAAACAAAAATCGTGGAAACAATTGCTTTTTTCATCATAAGTTCTCCTTTCATTTTTTTAAAATTTCCTTATTCTTATCAGATTGTCAGGAGCAAAATCAATTCTTTTCATGACTTATCCGCGGACAAAGTGAGCTGCCCGCGTGAAGACTCGCTGTTTTTTCCGGCAATGTTTTTTCAAGATCAACTTCCCGTGCCCGATAAAAAGAAGAAAAAACTCGAATGCGTCGCCGGATGGTCATCCCTGCCCGATATTTCCGGCCGTTGGATAAGAGCCAGGAGCCCTCCGGTCCGGCAACGGCGTTCCTGAAGAAGGACCTCCTGTCTTTAAATCGCCGGCGGCATTTAACGGTTGCGGTGGGTGAAAAAGGGTGAAATAAAAAAACCACGAACGTTGCGCGGAATGAAAGGAGGATGGAAACCATGCTGACTGCGGAAGAACTGGAAAAATACGCGGAGGTGATGCTCTGGGGGCTGACGACCGCCCGGAAGGAAAAGTTCAAAAAGGGGGATATTGTTCTCCTGCAATATGATCTTCCCGCCCTGGGCCTGGTCGAGGCGCTCTACGGCAAGCTGCTTGACCGGGGGATGCATGTCCTCCAGCGACTGGGACTGACCTCGACCATGGAGCGCCAGTTCTATGCGCGGGCGAACGCCAGACAGCTCGTCTTCATCCCGCCGGGGGAAAAGGAACTCTACGCCCGTCTCAATGGGCGGATTTATCTCCATGCTCCGCAGTCTCTTACCCATCTGGCGGACATCGATCCTGCCGTCATCGCCAGGACGCAGCTTTCCCGCAAACCCCTGCGGGATATCTTCAACGAGCGAGAAGATCAGGGTGTTTACGCCTGGACCCTCTGCACTGTTCCCACGGAGGACATGGCGAAGCAGGCCGGCCTGTCCCTGGACGACTATACCGCCCAGGTGGTCCGGGCCTGTTACCTCGACGAGGAGAATCCGCTGGGAAAATGGGCGTCGATCCATCGGGAAGTGGGCGAGATCAAGGCCTGGCTGAACAGCCTGCCGGTGAAAACCTTTACGATTGCCTCGGAGAACATGGAGCTGCGGATCACCCCGGGCCGGAAGCGCAGGTGGATCGGCGTTTCCGGGCACAACATCCCCAGTTTTGAAATCTTTCTTTCTCCGGACTGGCGGGGAACGGAAGGAACGTATTACGCCAACCAGCCGTCGTTCCGCATGGGGAATTACGTGGAAGGCGTGCGGCTCCGCTTTGAAAAGGGCGTGGCCGTCTCCATGGAAGCGCAGAAGGGGCAGGATTTTGTCGTCAAGCAGCTGGCCATGGACAAGGGGGCCGCACAGGTGGGTGAATTCTCCCTCACAGACCGGCGTTTTTCCCGGATCGACCGCTTCATGGCGGACACCCTCTTCGATGAAAACTACGGTGGAGACTACGGAAACTGCCATATCGCGGTGGGGGCCTCCTACTCCGACACCTATGACGGAGATCCGGCGGAGCTGGACAAGAAAAAAAAGCGGGCTCTGGGGTTCAACGATTCGGCCCTGCACTGGGACCTGGTGAATACGGAACGGAAAACGGTGACGGCACAACTGGTGACGGGGGAGAAGCTCCTGATCTATGAAACGGGCGAATTCCGCTATTAGCGGTCCCAGGCAGAGTCCCCATCGTCCTCTTCAAGGAGATAAGTCATGCAGACCTTCCTGCCCTATCCCGATTTCCGCCGGTCGCTGGCGATCCTGGATTCGAAGCGGCTCGGGAAGCAGAGGCTTGAGGCGCATCAACTGATCCGTGTCCTGACGACGGGAACAGGCGGCTGGCGCCGGCATCCCGCCACCCGGATGTGGTCCGGATATCTCAATGCCCTGAAGCGCTACTACAATCTGACCATCGAGGAATGGGTGCGGCGGGGGTACCGGAACGGAATGGAAAAAATGGCCATCGAAGGAGAGATCGTCCTGCCTCCCTGGTTCGGAGACGAGGCCTTTCATGCCGCCCACCGCTCCAATCTCCTGCGGAAAGACCCTGTCTATTACGGGCAGTTCGGCTGGACGGAGCCGCCGACGCTCCCCTACATCTGGAATGAGGAGAAATGGCAGCGGCCGGCGGAGGAAAATGCCTGAAGAAAAGAAGGCGGCTCCGATGCTCGGCGTTCCCGGTCCAACGAAACATTGAACGGCCAGGCCACCGGGGAAAACAATCAGGGAAGAAACCGCTCAGCGCAGGAGCCTGGATGCAATGGGCGCCTCAATAGATCCCCAGCGCACAGCCTGCGGCCAACGTTCCTCCCAGTTCCCGGCATTGTTCGAGAATCTCGGCGGTGATGCTTCCCTTGGCGATGACCGGCTTGGAGACCGCTTTGAATTTGTAGCCCAGGGCGATGCGTTCAATGGCCCGGAGCGCGCCGGTGCCGTCGTTTCCCGCACTGATGAAGATCACGAAAGGCTTGCGGAAGACGTTGTCCTGCGCCCCTTCGTAGGTCCGGTCAAAAAAATCCTTGATCATGCCGGACATGTAGCCGAAATTCTCCGGGGTGCCGATCGCCAGGCCGTTGCAGGCCAGGAGGTCTTCCAGTGTGGCCTCGGCGGCGGTCTTTAAATGGACTTCAACCCCCTCGATGGCTTCCGCCCCCTCAAAGACGGCCTGGGCCATCTGCCTGGTGTGCCCGGTCTGCGAATGATAAACGATCAGTATCTGAGTCATGTCGGAATGATGGAATGATGGAGAGATAAGCGCCCCCGGTTTCGGCGCCCGGATCGGTCGTTCTTCGGCGTACCTCCAGAACGCTTCTTCCTCGCCGCCTTGAACTCTCCCTGTTTACAAGCGTTATTGAGCGGCGATCAGGATAGAAAAATGGGAGCGTTCTGTCAATTTGAATCATCCCCTTTGATCGGCCTTTTCGAGGGTTGGATTGTCCCGATCATGAGAACAGGTGAAAAGCACTGTCGACATGCTGCCCGAGGGAAAGAAGGGGGGCGGTCGGCCTCCATCGCAGGAGTTCTTCGCCACAGGAGTCGTCCAGGTTTTTTATGTGAAGGCTCAAAAGCCGTTGGAAAAGGTCCTGACGAAGAAATTTACAGACTTTTCCGTTGATCTGGTTGCCTCTCCAGTGATTCTTCCTTGGGCGGCACTCCACGACCGATTCCCTCAATGGCCGGGTAAGGCCTGGTCGCAAAGAAGGGATGGGAAGGATTTCCCCTCCCCGTGTGTTGCACCGGAATATTCCAAAACTGAACGTTTCGGAAAATTCAATAATTGTGTATACTGCGCCTTCAATGACACGTTGTAAAAGCACAGGATGTCGTCGGCCGTGCTTCGGGTCGTTTGCCCTGTTTCCAAGCTCAGACCAGGAGATTCACTCATGCTGAAGCAAAGTGCTCCCTCCCTTCGAAAAGGCACCCCCCAGGCGAAACCTGACCGATCCCTTGCCTATCCCGCCGTTGCCGACGACGTCGATCTGCCTGAGTTGACCTTTCGCAAAAACCGGGATGAAAAGGCCTTTATCCTTTTGGCCAGCCCTGGGCGGCGGCTTTCCGTCCAGCGTCCTGCGGCCGAAGCTGACCAGGTGAAGACGCTTGCAGACCGGAGCCTGAAAAAGATGGTGCTCCTGCTGTGGCCCGATGGGCTGGACTTCGACCTTACCGTCAGGATCATCGCCCGGCGTGCCGCCCTGCTGAAGATCCGGCAGGAGGGGACAAAGCGGATTGTCGAGGCCCATTGGAACTTATTTTTCCCCTATTTTTATCAGATCAAGAAACTTCCGATCGTCCATTCCGAGATTCTCGATCTATTTTCCGAAGCCGTCTTCCACTATGCGGCCGGGGCCATGAAACATCCCGGGGCGACGAAGGAAGAACTGCTAAGCCTGGTGATCGAGGCCTATCGGGCTCAACCTGCCCTCCTCCTGGCTTCACTGGATATTTTCAACAAACCGGCAATCTACCACGTTCGTCCGGCAGGTGTCTGGCTGAACTGCATTTCAGCGGCCAACGATGCCCATCGCCTGGAAATTGACCCATCCGCCGCGGCTGCCGACCCAAATCTCTCTTCTGAATTTTTGACGGAGGTGACCGGCTTTATCCACAAAATCGTGAAGAACTATGCCTTCCGTTATGTGGATTATCTCTGGACGCAACACTACCGGATTGTAGGCGACAATCGGTCTGACGCGGAGCTGGTTGCGAAGGAGGGGCGGGACCTGGTGATCAATCTCTATCCCCTCGTCGGTCACGCCGACTGGAAACCGGTGCTTTATCTTCGCCTGGGATACGCGATCATGCTGGCGATCCTTCAGGCGGCCGGAGGAGACGAACAGAAAGAAGCGAAGTATCTGGCCATGCTGAAAACCTGGAAGCGCTATCTGAGCTTTGAGGAAGTGCCGGAACAGCAGAGTGTGCAAGCTTTCTGCGGACTCTCCCCGACTCCGGGAGAGGGAGAAAAGCGCTGCCTGCTGGAGTGCATGACCGGAAGGGAAAACCGGGAACGGATTGATGAGTTTATCATGCTGATGGATTATTCCGTTCCGGAGACCTTCATGGAAAGGCTGAACGTCCTGAACGAACCCCGATACGGTGACAGGGGCGGCGCTTATTATGAACAGTTAGAGAACGACGTCCGCAGTTTGAACACAAACCTGATGCGGAACAACATCAGCTACAGCCAGTTGATCGAGATTTTGCGCAGCGATCAGGTCGATTATCTGCAACTTGTGAATCTGCTGCGCACCGGCCGCCTGGGTAAGCGGAGCGTTGCGGATGTGGATGACTGGCTCCTGTTGAGGACGCTTCTGTATGACCTGATCAATGCGCCCAGGGTCTTCAAAAACGACTACAAAATGCTCCTGAAGGTCCTGACCAAGGTAAACAAAAGCCTGATTGTGTACGCCTGGACCTTGATTCTAAACCATGATGTGCGCCAGGAATGGGTCAACGCCTATATCGCCCGGCTGATTGTTGACATCTTCGTCTTTGACCGGGTGAAAATTTATGAAATCGTTGCCGATCCGCTGGAATGCCTCGAAGCCGAGGCCGTGACGGGATATCTCTTGAACTGGGCCAGCCTTTCCCCGGAGGAATGGCAACCCATTGTCCGCGGGGCGCTGTCGAACCTGCCGCGCCATCTGCTGACACAGTTGAGAGTAGAGACTGCCGGCGACGTGGACGCCTTGATCCCGGTGATGACCACCCGCGCCAGCGGGCTGATCGGCTTCAATCTTCACCAGGCCTATCGCTGGGGAAGCATCGGCGATGAGTGCACCGAACAGATTCGTTCCCGCTTTCCGGAGCTGCTCGAAAAGGCCCAAAAAGCCATCCGTCCGGAGAAGACGAATCTGGGGGGAGCGATGCTCCTTCTGACCCTGGCGCAGATTCTTTCCGATGTGCGCGATGGGTTTGCCGGGAACCTCGAGATCCCGAAAGAAGACGAACAGGCCGTCCTGAATCTGATCCAGCAGTGCCTTGCCTGGGACCAGAGTCATTTTGTCATGATGGTCGGCGGCATGGCTGCCGGCTATACGGGAAACATTGACGGCTGGATTCTGCGGCAGTTCGATGCCCTGCTGGCGCGTTACGGCGGCGGAGACCGGGTTGTTCTGCGCAGTGTCGTCCAGTTTGATGTGGAGCTGCTCCTCGAGCGCGCCCTGCTCACGGCCCGGGTGGGAGAAGAGAGCGCCCTGCTGGCAAAAATCCAGTGTCTTCACCTGGGGGTTGATCCGGTGGTCAGCGATCAGGCAACCGCCTTTCTCCGGACGATGGCCGACCGCTGCGGCATTCCAGCGCCGGAAACCGCCCTGAAGCGGCGGGATATCCGCGGCCTTGTTCTGGAGCTGCTCCGGTTAAGCAGAACAAAAACCGCACCATAATCATCCGGGAGAAGAGCATGTCAACATCTGCAGGAAAATCTTTGACTGGGTTTTTTAACGCAGAAGGCGTCGCGATCCTCGGCGCTTCGGCGAAAAAGGGAAAGCCGGGCCATTCCATCGTCGCCAATGCGAAGGAGGCGGGTTTTGCCGGGAAGATCTATCCCGTCAGCGTCTCCGCGGACTCCATCCTGGGTTTTAAATGCGCGCGGAGCCTGGAAGAAATCTCCGGACGGGTCGATCTCGTGGTGATGGTTCTCCCGGCGGCGGATTGCGTGGAAGCAGCCCGGGCCATCGCCCGGAGGAAAGATGAGAAGGGCGACATTTCAGCCGTGGTGGTCGTCTCCGCCGGCTTCAGCGAGCTGGGGACGGAAACGGGCCGGGAGAGAGAGAAAGCGCTGCTGGAAGCTCTCCTTCCCCGGGGCATCCGGGTGGTCGGTCCGAACTGCCTGGGTGTGATTGATACCTATGGCGGGATCAGCACCAATTTCGATATCGGCGCTTACCGCAGAGGGGGGCTTTCCGTCATCACCCAGAGTGGAGCCTTTGCGGCGTCCTATCTGAAGTGGGCGGAGCCGCTGGGCCTGGTGGGGCTGAATAAATTCGTTTCCCTGGGAAACATGTCGGATGTGAACGTTGTCGACCTCCTGGGCTATTTCGCCGCTGATGAGCGCACCAACGTCATCGCCCTTTATCTTGAAGGGACGCGGCAGGGGAGGGAACTCGTGGAAGCCGCCGCCGAAGTTACGCGGAAAAAGCCGGTGGTGGCTCTCAAGGCGGGGAAAACGAAAGTCGGATCGGTGGCCGCGGCAAGCCACACCGGCTCCATTGCCGGCAGCTTCGAAATGTACCAGGGGGTTTTCCGGCAGGCGGGGGTGGTTCTGACGCCCAGTGTGATCGAGTTTTACCACACCGCGGCCGCCTTTGACAAAATGCCTCTGCCCAGGGGGAATCGGATCTGTGTTCTGACGGTACTCGGGGGGCCGGGGACGCTTTGTGTCGATGAGCTGATTTCTTCCGGGGAGGTTGAACTTGCCAGCCTCTCGGAGGAGACGAAAGGGGAACTGAGAAAAATCCTGATCCCGGCCGCCAACATCGGCAAGCCGGAAGGCTTTATCGACACCACCCCTTCCTTCTCGGAGGAACAGCACAGGGAAGTCTTGACCATTGTCCTGCGGGACCCGGGCGTTTCCGGGGTGATCTATCTTACCACGCCCCCGGCGTTCATCGACGAGGAGGCCCTGGCGGAAAACATCGTGGCGGCCTGGTCATCCTTCCCCCGCGAAGAGCGGAAGCCCGTCCTTTCGGTCATCGGTTTCGGCTACGCCGTTCCCCGACTGAGGAAGAGAATGGAGGAGGCTGGAATGCCCACCATCGAGTACCCGGACGTTGCAGCCAAGGTGATGTCCCACATGGTCCGGTACAGCCGCTATCAATCCCGGTTTGACCAGAAGGAAAACGTGACTGGGACGCGCAATCAATCCGGTGGAGGAAGGTGAGATGGGACATCGGGATATTGTCCAAAGGGCCTTGGCGGCAGGAAGAAAACTTCTCCCTGAACAGGAAGCCTATGAAATCTGCAAGGAATTTGACATTCCCTTTCCCCCCTGCCGGTTGGCCGGCGATTGGCGGGAGGCGGCGGAAGCCGGCGAAGCGTTGGGGTATCCCCTGGTTCTGAAGATCGTCTCTCCCCAGGTGATCCATAAGTCCGATGTCGGCGGCGTTCTGGTCGGCATTGATTCCCCCGAGGAGCTGCAGCAGGCGTACCGACGCCTCCTGGCGACGGTGAGGGAAATGGCCGGCGAGGTGGCCATCGATGGCGTTCTGGTTCAGAAGGCCATGCCCGGGGGGGTGGAAGTGGCGGTCGGGGGATTGAAGGATGAAGTCTTCGGCCCCATGGTCATGTTCGGTTCCGGGGGAATCCTGATTGAGGTTTTCAAGGACGTATCTTTCCGGATGGCGCCTTTTGATGAGGAAGAAGCCCTGCGGCAGATCCGGGATACGAAGGCTTATGAACTGCTGAAAGGTTTCCGCGGCGGTACGCCGTGCGACCTGGACGCCCTGACGCAGCTGATCGTGAATGTGGGCCGTTTGCTGTGCGGGATTCCGGAGCTGGTCGAACTGGACTTCAACCCGGTGCTGGCTTATGCGGAGGGCTGCGTCGTCGTCGATGCCAGGATGGTTCTGAGTCCCTGACGGATTGCGGCAATGACCGGGAAGCCGTCTCCAGGCCAATCTTGGCCGGGGGAAGGACGAATTCGAAATCCCCGGGCGTTGATGGAAGTCAGCGATCCAAGCCACCTCGGCGGCGCTTTGAATCGGAGTAACCTTGTTGAAGTGGCGAAGAAGTGATCCAACCGGCCACAGGCTCAGCAATTTATCAGAAAAGAACTTCTCGATTCATTTATCGGGTAGATGACTTGAAGATTCTTAAGAGTTTAAGGGGCGACCTTCGCAGCGAAAGAAGAATGGCGGACTTGAAGTCTTCGGAAGAACGGAACAAGACGGGGGAAAGAAGAAAAAAATTGGAAAACGTTCTTTCCAAGGGACGACGGATCGAGGTTGAACGGCAGAGATACGGCAGTCAGATTCTGGATATCGTGGCCGGCAGCGCGCATGCCCTTTTGACCCGTCCGGACATCGAGGAAGCGGTAGACCGGTCCCTGGCCATCCTCGGAAACGGCGCGGGCGTGGATCGGGTCTATCTGTTCGAGAACCACCGGGATCCGGAGACGGGGGAAATGCTGGCAAGTCAGCGTTTCGAATGGTCCCGGGACGGATCGGCCAGCCAGAAGCATAACCCTCTCCTCACCAACGCCCCTTACCGGGATTTTTTCCTGCGCTGGCAGAGGGATCTTCCCGCGGGCCGCGTCATCAAAGGCTTGGTTCGGAATTTCCCCGCCGGGGAACGGGATTTTCTTACCCTCCAGGGGATTCTTTCCCTTCTCGTCGTACCGGTGAGGATCGAGGGACGGTTCTGGGGATTCATCGGCTTTGACGATTGTCATGAGGGGAAAGAGTGGACGCAGGACGAGGAATCCATTCTCGTGGCCGCGGCAGGCAATATCGTCAACGCCATCGAGCGGAAGCGGATTGAAGAGGCCCTGTGGAAAAATGAAGCGCTTTATCGAAATCTCTTTGAGAATGCCTCCATCGGCATGTTTCAGGCGACCCTCGAAGGCGGATTCCTTCGCCTCAACAAGGCCTACGCAATGATGCTCGGCTATGAATCACCGGAGGAGTTGACTGCAACCGTTACCGATGCCGCCACCCAGCTTCACACCGATCCGGAAGACCACGTCAGGATTCTTGCCGCGCTGGAGCTGCAGGACTGGTTTTATGCCGAGCAGCCCTATTTCCGCAAGGACGGCAGCATCATGATCGGGCAGCTGGCCGTCCGGAAGGTGGTCCAGGAGGATGGCGGAATTCCTTTTCTGGAAGGGATCGTGGAAAACATCACCGAACGGAAACGGGCGGAAGAGGCTTTGCAGAAAAGCGAGAAAGCGCTTCAGATCAAGGCGCGGGATCTCGAGGAAGTCAATACGGCCTTGAGAGTCCTGTTGAAAACCATGGAAAAGGACCAGGAGGAATTGAAAAAAAGCATCCTCACCAACATTAAGGAACAGATTCTGCCTTATCTGGAGAAAATAAAAAAAACGCCCCTGAACGATATCCAGAAAGGATATGTCCGGATCACAGAGACCTGTCTCAACGAGATTGCCTCACCCTTTGTGCGGACCTTGACCTCCCGGTATCAGCAGCTGACGCAAAAGGAGATCCAGGTTGCCTTGCTGATCAAGGAAGGGAAGACCTCAAAAGAAATAGCGGAACTGCTTCATGTTTCCAAACGTGACGTCGATTTCCATCGAGGAAAAATCCGAGAAAAGATCGGCTTGAAAAACACAAGGGGCAGCCTCCAGATTTTACTGAACACGCTCGACGAACAGATTCCTCCGGGAAAGGGAAAACCATGCCGCCCGGTCCAGAAAGTCTCCATAGACGAACAAACTCCTTTCTGAAAATTCTCTCCTTGCCGTCACCATTACAACAAATACAAGTAAACTGATCCATCGTTAAACGGCATCTATAACCGTTGCTGAAGATGTAATTCAACTATTGTGATGCAGCGTATTGTTGTGTCCCAGTATTGTAATGGGACAACGCTCGCATTTATCTGGCATTGAGTTGGCCGCTTCCATTGCGGTAATAGGCAGAAAAATTGTTAATTCCTAACCATGCGCCGGATCCTGCACGGGCGGGTGAAGGCTGAGCGGAGGTTGCTTGCCTGTGACCGGGAAACCCAGTTATGAAGACTTGGAACAGAGAATCAGAGACCTGGAAGAACAATCCAAAAAAAGGTTACAGACTGAAACGGTGCTGAACGAAACCTTGCAGAGGCTGAATTTCCATATCGAAAACACCCCCCTGGCTGTCGTGGAACTGAACCATCGTTTTCAGATTTCCTACTGGTCTCGCCAAGCGGAGAAAATTTTCGGCTGGAAAGCTGAAGAGGTGCTGGGCAAGGGAGTCGAGCAGCTGAGATGGGTTCACGAAGAGGATGTGAAAAGCGTTGCCGAACTCTTTGCGGACATGGTTGCGGCACGCCGCACCAGCAGCATGCACACGAACCGCAGCTATCGCAAGGACGGTTCCGTCATCCTTTGCCAGTGGTGCAACTCGGTGCTGTTCAACGCGAAAGGGGAATTCAACTCCGTGCTGTCCATGGCACTGGATGTCACCGCGCGAAAGGAAATGGAAGAGCGCCTCCAGCGCGGGGAAACCATGGAGATGCTGGGCAGGACCGCCGGCGGCGTGGCGCATGATCTGAACAATGTGCTGGGAGTCATGGTCGGCTTGTCGGAATTGCTTCTGTGTCAGGTCGAAGCGGACCATCCGCTGCGGAAGAGCCTCCAGACGATCATGGAGTCCGGTCAGCGGGGGGCGGCGATTGTCCAGGACCTGCTGACCATGACAAGACAGGGGGGCGTCATCCGGAAACCTTTGAATCTCAATGAGATTATCTCCTCCTATTTGAAAACCGCGGAATATGCCCATCTGGTGGCCCTTCATCGGGGCTTTCATTTGCAGGCGGACCTGGATTCGGGCCTGATGAACATCTCCGGCTCAAACGTTCATCTCCAGAAAATGGTGATGAACCTGGTCCTCAATGCCATGGAAGTCACTCCTGAAGGCGGCGCCCTGACCATCAAGACGGAGAACTGTTACCTGGAAGCGCCGATCAAAGGCTACGAGGAAATCGGCAAAGGGGAATATGTCGTCCTGTCCCTTTCCGATACCGGGGAAGGCATTCCTTCCGAGAGTCTCCCGCATATCTTTGAACCCTTTTACACGACCAAGCAGATGAAAAGGAGCGGCTCCGGGCTGGGGCTTTCCGTGGTCTGGGGGGTCGTGAAGGAACACGACGGGTATATCGATGTCCAGAGTCTGACAGGGGAAGGAACGACCTTCAAATTGTATTTTCCCCTCACCAGGGAGGAATTGCCCCTGGCCATTAAGGAGAGGAGAGCGGCCGGCTATAGGGGCGATGGGGAATCCATCCTGGTTGTGGATGACGAAAAGGGGCAGCGCGAGCTGGCCCTCATGTTGCTCTCCCTGTTGAATTACCGTGTTACCGCTGTTTCCAGCGGCGAAGAGGCGGTGGAATACCTGAAATTCCACGAGGCAGACCTGGTTATCCTGGACATGATCATGGAGTCCGGGATGGACGGCCTTGATGCGTACCGGGAGATTGTCAAAATCTATCCGGGCCAGAAGGCCCTGATCGTCAGCGGCTTCTCGGAAACGGAACGGATGCGGGAAGCTCAGGAACTCGGCGCCGGCGCCTTCGTCAAGAAACCCTATAGCATGGAAGGACTCGGCCGGGAGGTCAAAAAAGAACTGGATCGGCAATAGGGCATGGCGCTGGTGAGAAGTGCGATAAGATCCGTTAATAATGTCCTGTTATCTGCAGTTGAAGACGGGTCGGGTGAAACTGTTCAGGTGCATGAGCGGGAAATCTGCTCTGTCATGCCCCGAAGGTGGAGCAGCAACATAGCCGTAGGAGCAAAAGACAGAGACGGAATCACGCACCGCCGTTGAAGGCAACACCTTGCCGCGCTGCTAAAAATCCCAGACTCCCATAATGGGTTCCTCGTCTACATAATGATTGAACTGGCCTATATAACGGAAGGCGGTGAAGCGCCAGGGCGCCTCCACCATCACCCGGGCCGCCGACTCGCCCAGGCCCATGACAAAGGCAAGGGGTGAGATGGCGATGTAGGCCGCAGTGGAGACCGTTGAACCAATCACCGCGAAGGGCCTCACCACCAGGACATCGAGAATTTTAAGCCAGGGCGACGGTCCTTTCCCTGTTTCTTCCTGTCCGGATGGCAACTCGGTTGCGTCGTTGGGAGGTTCTTCGGGAGCGCACTCGGGGGGCGGCGTCTCTTCCTGCATTCCTTCCAGGCCGCGCTGCGTCTCGGTCGGGCTTGGCGGAGGCGTGACCGCTTCCGGCTTCGATGTTCCTGTCGGTGACGAATCAGTTCCGGGTTGCGGCGCCACCGGACTGCTGCTTTCCCGGTCGCCGGGCGGGGAGGATGGTGCTGCCGGTTTCTGGTTCGCCTCGCCTGCCTGTTCCGGACTCTTCCCGCTTCCGTCCGCACCCGCCTTTTCCACCGGCTTCAGCGGTTGGGAGCCCGGTGCGGCCGGTTCTTTCTGCTCGGTGATCTGCGGTGGGGGCGGAAGGGTGACGTTTCGGTCGGGTGCAGGATCGGTTTTTACCGCTTCGCCGGTGACTTGGGCAGGAGGGGGGACCGGTTGCGCCTCGGCGAGGGCCGAGAAGCAAAGCACAACCGCAATCAATAGGAAACGAGTCATGGCTGTTCTCCTTTGGCGAGGGTCAACAGATCAATAGCAAGGAGAAATCCGCAATTCCCTGCTCTGCCGCAAGGGGAAGCGGCGTTTGTTTTTCCCTTGGGTCTTTACTTGAGTTTTTGGACAGGGCTGGTCTGCTTCAGCGGCGCCCATGCCTTATGCGCCGGCACCCAGATTCCGTTCACCTGCTGGCCGGGAACCGTCACCCATTCCCCGGGAGGGTAGCCCTGCGGGGTGGCCGTGAAATCCGGTGGCGGCGGAGGTGGGGTGGTCTGCGTGCTGCGGGTTCGGACTCCAGGGATCTGGTTGCCCTTCGCATACATGCACTGCATGTATTTGATGTCGTATCGGCGCTGGGCCTCGTACCCATACACCTGGCCGGCATCGGCTCCCGAGGCTGATCCCATGAGGAGACCGGTTCCGCCGCCGATGGCGGCGCCGGCGCCGGCATCACCTGTAGTTGCGCCTATCGCCGCGCCAAGGCCGGCTCCAATGGCCGCGCCGATAAGAGCCCCGGTGGCGACGTTCTGATTGACCGTCTCCTGGGGGCTCAGCCCGATCTGTCGGGAAGCCCACTGCCTGCAGAACATGTCATCAGTCTGGAACTGTTCAAGAGACTTGTTCGGCGGCGGCAGCACCATCACGCTGGGGCCGGTGGGCAGAGTCGCGCATCCCCCCAGCAGGAACAGAAAGAAACCGATCGCGATGCTCCTTTTGAGTGTTGTCATGCGGTTACTCCTTCACGTCCGGAGGAACGGGAGAAGGAACGACCTTCATCCAGCCTCCGGGACATTGTTCAACGTAGGGATAATAGGCTTGGCGCTCCCGGCAGTAATACCAGTAGCCCTGGTCCTGCCGTTCCGGCTCCGGCTCGATATAAAGCGGCTGCTGCCGCTCGATGACCACGGGGGGATAGCGGTAGTAGGGATAGGGATATCGGTAGGGATAGGGGTATGGAGCATCCCACCATGGGCCCCCTCCATACCAGCCGAATGCCGGACCGATCCAGACCCCGCCACTCCAGTGGCCTCCGTGGCTATGGGACCGACCGCCATGGTGGTAACCCCCGTCATGACTGCGCCCATGACCGCCGCCTCCGCCGCGGCGCCCGTCTTTGCCATGGGCATGGTCGATGATCGCAGGCGTCAGAAAGAGCACGACCAGGATGATGAGGAGAAGTGTGGTACATTTCTTCATTTTTATTCCCTCCCTGTCGCCGTATTGCAATCGGACGCTGCAGCCGCTCCGTTGACGGCCGATCCCCCCCCCCTTTTGCGGAAGCGGAACGCCCCTCTTCCGCTCAACCGGTCAAAACAGGCAGGTGAGTGGGAAACGGCCATGATTGTGGATCGAAGTGGTAGAACTTTACCCTCAATGGCGGGGGAAAGTCAACCGCGGACCAAGCTGGAAAATATCCTGCAAATGCGCTATGAAGAAATCAGAGAAACGAGGCGATCCGGAAGGGGAGCCCTTTCCCTGCCGAACCGTTATCGAAACCGGACAGGATGCCGTTCGGAAGAGGGCCGGGCAGACTCTGACGAATGTTTCGGCAGGAATTGAAAAGCGATATTTACATCGCAACGGAATTGATTGTGAGATTCATCCGGATCAGGAAAAGGAGGACAGGATGAAAAGAGCATTTGGCGTGGTGCTGGCGGCTGTGTTGTTATTTTCGTCGATGCCGGTTTCCGCGCAAAGCGCGTCCGATATCAAGGGATGGAACAAAGCCGAATGGGGGATGACCGCCGGTGACTTGCAGAGGGTCTTCAAGGGGACTCTGAGCGAGTCCGAGTGGTGCACAGCTCGGAAGGGGTTTTATATCGAGCACAAATTGTCGGATTTCATCATCGATGGGCTCCCCTTTGATGTTTACTTTGAAATGGGGAAAGACGATCATACCTTGAAAGGGGTTCGTCTGCGCTGCAATTGGGCGCCTCTGTCTTCTTTCGGCCAGTTCGAGCTCCTCTTGACTCTGAAATATGGAAGTCCCACCTTGAGGGTGCTGGAAGAGGCCACGCTTGGGGAAGACGATCACAATGCCTCGTGGGTGCTTCCCTCGACCCAGGTTGAATTAAGGTATCGGGATCGAATTCTGCTGGGCGCCGGCGTTTTGAATATCTGGTATACGGACCTGAGTCATGTCACCCGGGAGGCGGAGAAACTATAAATCCCCAAGGAGGTTCCGTGACGGTGACGGACGGCTCGCGGGCTGAAAAATCCATCTTCATCGGCATTGAGGAGTCTATGTTATGGCCATGAACCTTCAGGAAGTGCTTCAGAAATATAGTGAACGGGTGGCCAGGCAATGGGCGGAATGCCTTCATGGGGAGGGCGGAGCCCTATACGCCAGCCGCCCCCTGGAAGAGCTGATCACCACGACTTCGGAAGCCGGCAAGGCCTATTTTACCGCGATCGTGCACCAGGACTTCTCCCGGATCGATGCCTTTATCGCCAGAATCAGCAAGCTGCGGCTGGAGGGGGGCTTTGCTCTCTCGGATGTACAGAAGGCTTTTGAACTCTACCGGACGATCCTGGTTCCCGTTCTGGTTAAAGAACTGGAGGGCGATGATCTGCTGGACGCCCTGGAAAGTCTCAATGTCTGCCTGAGCCGCACCATTTTCTCCTTCAGCGACTATTTCCTGAATATGGCCAATGCCAGATTGATTGAAAAGCAGAGGAAACTCGACGAGGATCTCCAGGCGGCCGCCGGAATCCAGCAATGCCTGCTGCCGCAGAAAAAGCAGAAACGGCCGCAAGAGGACAGCCTGGAAATTGAGTGGAAATTTACACCCTCCGAGACGATCGGGGGCGACATCTTCAATGTGATCCACCTCGATGAGGACCACCTGGGGTTTTACATGATCGATGTCAGCGGGCATGGAGTTCCCCCAGCCCTGGTGACCTTCTCCATTTCCCAGACCCTTCAGCCCCACATGGGCT
>CAZKRB010000038.1:0-30309 GCA_964555065.1 uncultured Syntrophus sp. | reverse complement strand
TCCTCCTGTTCCCTCTTTTTTTCGCCCTTGATGGTGATGCTGTCATCGCTGACGAGCACTTCCACATCTTTCTCGTCAACGCCGGGAATTTCGGCCGTGATCCTGATGCCTTCCTCGCTTTCCCGAATGTCAATGGAAGGTGAAAAAACAGCGTAACGTTCTTCCCCTTCGCCAAAGGGCTCCAGAGCGAAACCCTGGAAGAAATCATCAAAAAGTCGATTCATTTCCTGCTGCAGGGAATAAAAGGGATGTTCCTGCTCACGCCTTGCGGGCGCTTCCGTTCTCCTCCGAAGCGAGGGTAAAAGACTTTTGATTGCCATGATTCTACCTCCTCTGGAAAATATTCCTCTCCCCATCTTCGACCTAACATGTGCCGGTCACGGGCGGCCTCGGCTGTCGCGGCTTCTCGGCCCTGCTGCCTGCGCGCCCTGCAGCCTCTCTCTGTTTGCCGCCCGGCGATCGGCACGGGTCGGGAAGAGGGTTCAGCCTGCCTTGATGGCTATTTTCTTTGCTTTGACCGGTGCGGCTTTATGCAGAACCAGGCGCAGCACGCCGTTTTTTACCACGGCGTCAATCTTTTCCCGATCCACGTCTTCAGACAGGGTGAAGGTTCGCTGATAATCGCCGACATCGTATTCCGCGTAGTACAGGCGGCGTCCCTTTTCCTGCGTCACGGGCTGCTCGACCGTGCCGGAAATGGTCAGGACATCCTTGTCCAGCAGGACATTCACCGAATTTTCATCCACACCCGGTACATCAGCCGTCAGCACGATGGTCTCTTTCGTTTCGTAGATGTCCACTTTGGGCATGAACACCTTGGAATTTTTCGTCCGCTCCGTCTGGGCGGGGGTTTGCGCCTGCTGTTTCTCAACGGGTTTATAATCCTGAGTCATGGGGAATCCCTCCTGTGCTATTCCGATTTGATAACGATTTTGCGCGGCTTGTCCGACTCCGCCCGCGGCAGGGCGATCTGAAGGACGCCCTTTTCATAGCTCGCTTCGACTTTGTCCTGATCCACGGGGAAGGGAAGCTGCAGCGCCCGGCTGAAGCGGCCGTAGCCCCTCTCCTGGCGGTGATATCGGCATCCCTCGCCGAGAACTTCCGGCTCCCTGGTTCCCTTGAGATAGAGGAAATCGCCCTTGGTCGTAATCTCCAGCTTGTCGGGATCCATCCCGGGGATCTCGGCCCTGACCAGCACATCATCCTCGCCGATCCAGACATTGACCGGCGGGTACTGCTGGTCATACTCCTGGGTCAAACCGGAAAAAAACCGATTCATCTCATTTTGAAACCGCACCATTTCGGGAAACATGTCCACCAGCCTTCCCGCTCTCCATATTCCCGGTCCAAACATCTCATCTTCCTCCTTGTTTCATCAAAAATTTGAAAGAATAGCAAAGCCTTCCGGGCCGGCCGACTCCCGATCCCGATCAAATCCCGCTCTTTCCCGGCGGCTTACCGGTCGGTTTCGCGACGCAGCGATCGTACGGCTGTGCCGTCTCTGCCCTGCCGCCCGGCGGTCCCTTTTGATCCGGAACCGTATCGATCCTGCCCTATGAAAGGAGTTCCGCGGAACCTTCCCATTCATCCTCCCCTAACGGGAGAAGCGGCCCCGAAAACCGATTTTCAACCAATGCCCTGATATCCTTAAGGATAATCTTGTTTGAGGCTAAATATAGTCACTCGAATCGGGATGTCAAGGATGGGGGTGAGGAAAGCTCGGAATGAAGAGAAAGCGCGATGGGGCTTTCGTCGGCGCGATGTCGGTGCCGTCTGAGTGGGGTCCTTTGGATTGAGGCCCGCTCCGCTGTGCCCCGGCGTTGGGGCTAGCGAGGGGTGGAGGAGTTCCGGGTGGAGCCCGATGAGGCGGTCATGATCAGGAGGTTGCCCGGGATGTTGTCGATATTGTAGATATCGGGACGGAAGTTCAGGTTGCCCTCCTGGTCCGTCCAGACGGTTTTATAGACGATGTGGACGGGAATCGGTCGGGGCACCATCAGGGTCCTGTTCTTTCCCTTCCGGAGCTCGGCCTGGATCGCCCGGCTCGACCAGGCATTGTTCTGCAGGCCCTGCAGCAGGTAGGTCGCCAGATCCACCGGCTTTTCGATCCGGATGCAGCCGTGACTGAAGCTGCGTTTATTCCTCGCAAAAAGGTTGCGGGTGGGGGTGTCGTGAATGTAGATCTCGGCACTGTTGGAAAAGACGAACTTGATCCGGCCGAGAGGATTGTCCGGACCCGGTTCCTGCCTGAGGAAGTAAGGGAAATAATCGGCCGACAGGCGGGACCATTTGACCGACGTCGGCGAAACGCGGTTTGTCTGATAATCCCCGGCAAAAACCTTAAATTTCTTGCCTGAGAGGTATCGGGAATTCCGCTTGAGCTTGGGGAGGTACTCATCCACAGCGATGCTCTTGGGCACCCGCCAATAGGGGTTCAGTTCAACGGAAGTGACCCGGCTGCTCAGCAGGTTGGTCCTTTTATCGGTTTTGCCGACGATGGCGCGGATATTCATGACGGCCTGGGAGTCTTCCACGACCGCCAGGTTGAAATCGGGGATATTGATCAGAAGATACCGATTCCCCAGGTCCGCAGGCAGCCAGCGCAGACGGTCCAGATTGACCGCCATCTGGCAGACGCGGACCTCTACGGGAACATTCAATGCCCGGAGGGTTGGGGTTCCGACGATGCCGTCCTGCCGCAGGCCTTGCTGTTTCTGAAATTGACGTACGGCGGCCTCCAGGTCGCGGTCGAAAACCTTATCCTGTTTTTCTCCGGGGGAACCCAGCGTCGGCGTTGTCATCATCAGCCGTTTTCTCAGCAGGCTTACCCTCGGGTCGCGCATTCCCCTTTTCAGCGTGCGGCCCGCGGGGATTGTCGGCCAGCCGCCGGCTTCCGCGATATCGATGTACTCGTTGAGCTTTTCCCTCAGTTTCGTATACCCGTAAAACCGTGGAGCCAGGTCGTTGAGGGTTCTTTCCAAATCCTTGTTTTCCAGGGCCTTCTGCAGGGTCTTGACCAGATCCGTCTGCCGCCTCTTGTAGACCCAGCCGGGATATTGCCGCTGATGGTCGGCCCTTCCCCCGGAAAAATGAGCGGAGTAGGAGAAAAAAGCCTCCGTCAGCAGGAGATCGAGGTCTGTCAGCTCCTCTGGGTCGAAAGACGAACCGCCCTCCCTGTCCAGGGTGATTTCCGCCATCAGAGCCTCGAGGCGCAGGATTCCATAGTCCTGGGGACTCAGCCCTTCCCGGTTGGCCCGTTTCAGGATGCGCAGCAGCTCGGCCGCCTGGGGACCAGGCCCCTCTTCCCCGCTCCAGGCAGGGAGATTCTTTCGTTGCAGGTAGAAGTTTCTGATCAGTTGGGCGGTATCTGCGTCATTGTAGGAAAAATTCAGCAGGGCTTTTCCGGGGGACGCCATAATCCGCTGCCCGATGCGATCGGCGACCTCTTCCGTCAGGGAAGCCGCATTGAGCTTGCCCGTTGTCAGCATCCAGGCAAGGACTGCACCGATCAGTACGACGGCCTGGAAAAGATGGATTCTTCTTACGCTCAAAAATGTCTTCCTGCTGCTGAACATATTTTCACTCAAACGTTCACCGGGGTTTCCTTATTGATTCCCAAGTATTATTCTTTGATGTAGAACTGCAGTTTCAGGCCCGCCACGTCCACCAGATCCCCGTCCTGCAGGTCATAGCGGGAGGACACGTCCTCGCCGTTGATTTTCATGGACCTGCCGCCCGGCGGATTGATGAAGTAGCCCTCTTTTCTCCGGTTGACCAGCGCCGCCACCTTGGGGGCAAAAAAGCCTTTGAGGCGGATGCCTGCCCCTTCTTCCTTTCCGATGGTTATCACCCGCTCCTTCAGGAGATAATCTCGTTTTTCCGTTGATCCGCTCACAACCACGAAGCCGCCCAGGACCTCGGGTTTGCTTCTGTCGGCGGACGCCAGGAGGTTCCTCTGATCCTGAGGGGCGATCACCATGGTTTCATCCATGGATCTTCCTCTCATGGTCGTGCTCCGGGCATCCAGTTCCCTGATTTTATCGGAAACCACATCCAGGGTGTGAATCCCGATGAGAATCACATCCCCGTTATAAATTTCGCTTTTAAAGATCTTCTGCCCGTTGACGTACGTCCCGTTGAGGCTGTTCGTATCCTCGATAAAGAAGGAATCCTCTTCCTTGGTGAATTTCGCATGATGTCCTGAGACCGCCTGATTATCGATGACAATATCGTTATCGGGCTTTCTGCCGATGGTTATGACATCCTGCTCAAGGGGGAGTTCTTTAACAACGGCGCCTTTAAATTTCAGTATGACCTTGGCCATCCTTCACCTCCTGAACCAATTCAAAAATTTGAGAATCAATGCAAAACGGCTCTTCTTCTCCATGTAACCGGCAATTACGGTAATGTTATCTTTTCCGCCATTCTGATTTGCCCTTTCAATGAGACTCCGGCAGGCTGCCGAGGGATCATCAAGGGAGGTTGCCGTAACCAGAATATCGGTATCGGGAATCATTCCGGACAAGCCGTCACTGCAGAGAATCAGAACATCGCCGTTTGTCAGAGTCATCTCATCCAGATCCACATCCACAAAGGGAGCGATCCCGATTGCCCTGGTCAGGACATGACGAATCGTTGACTGTTCCGCCTCTTCTTTTGAAAGAAGGTCACGCTTTACCTGCTCATACACCAAGGTATGATCATCGGTCAACTGTTCAATTTCGCCTGCCCGGACCAGATAAACCCGGCTGTCTCCCACGTTGGCGATACTCAATTTGTTCCCCTGGATCCAGATTGCCGCCATGGTGGTCCCCATGCCGCGCAAGCGGGAATCCCCTTTCGCTGCGTCAAAAATGGCGCTGTTTGCCATTTGAAAGGCGGACCAGAGATGATTCGTCGCCGAGGAATAGCCCTCCCCATACCCTGATGAGAGCAGGGGAGAGGCCTCTTCTCCGACCTGCCGGAAATAATCCCGCAGGATATCCACGGCGATTCCGCTGGCAACTTCACCGGAGGCATGCCCTCCCATCCCGTCCGCCACCGCCAGAACACCCAGTTCTTGATCGAGGAAATAGTTGTCTTCGTTGTTGGGTCGAATGAGGCCCCTATCGGTCTGCCCGGCAATATTCAGCTTCAACATGGTCACCTAACGTTTGAATAGAGAGAAAAAGATCATGACTGAACTCGCTTCCCCGCTGGTAGCGTTTCTCCGCGTCCTTCTCCAGAGCTTTATCCATCATTTCCGCAAAGGGCGCCGGCAGGTGAGGGATCCGTTCCCGGATCGATACGGGAGCGGTCGTGGTAATTTTGTACATCAGGCTGCCGATGCTTTCCCCCCGGAAGGGTTTTTCTCCCGTCAGCAGTTCATAGAGAACAACCCCCAGAGAAAAAAGGTCCGAACGTCCATCGATCTTCTGGCCGGCGATCTGCTCCGGAGACATGTAGCTGGGCGTTCCCAGGACGACGCCCGTCTGGGTCCTGGAAGCGCTCTTGACGCGGGCGATGCCGAAATCGGCGACCCGGACTTCGCCGTTCTTCAGGATCATGATGTTGGAAGGTTTAATGTCCCGGTGCACAACGCCTTTGCCGTGGGCGTAGTCCAGAGCATTGGCCACCTGGGAGATGATCCGGAGGACTTCGGGGGCGGGCAGGAGATGGTCCTTCGCGCAGTACCTGGTAAGATCCGCTCCATCGAGCAGTTCCATCGCCATGTAGGCCAGATCGGAATCCTCCCCCACATCGTAGATGGTGACGATATTGGGATGGGACAGTTTCCCCGCCGCTTCGGCTTCCCGGAAAAATCTCTTCTTTGTTTCCAGGAGCCGCCCTTCCTCAATCTCTTCATAGCGCATCGTCTTGATGGCCACTTCCCGGTTGATCTTGGGATCCTTTCCCAGATAAACCGTTCCCATGGCGCCGCGCCCCAGTTCCCGGAGGATCTCGTAACGCCCGATGGTCGGCTTGAGGTCCGCTCCCTGCATGATGACCGTTGCGTCCTTCTTTACCTCGGCGGGCTCGAAGTCCAGGGTGCCCCCTGCCAGCTTCATCCGCTCGATCCGGTCCTCGATATCCCGGAAGCTGCCCGCCTGGGAAAGGTGCTTGTAAACCGCGGCCGCCTTGGGAAACATCCGCTTCCTTTCAAAGTCCAGGCCCAGGTTGTAAAGGAGCTCTTTCATGGCTTTGTCCTCGACGGGACACTTCCGCAAGGTTTCAAAGGCCAGATCCAGCATCCCCTGCCCCTGATAAGAAAGCCCGAGCATCTTGTTGGTCTCCGCGCTGTCCGGGGTGAGGGATTCCCGGGGCTTTTCCGCGGAGAGATATGCCCGTGACGCCATCAGGACATGGCCGAGGAGGAGAACCAGGGCCGGGTGGACCACCTTGATCCAGTATCCCTGGGCGGCCAGGAGGTAGGAGCCTACTCCGATCCAGAGGAGCAGCAGGGCCAGGGAAGCGAAGGCGCCGGTGAGGGGGCTCAACCTTGGAACAGCCAGGGCGGCGAAGCATCCGAAGAGGACCATCGCTCCCAGTTCGAGCCAGAAAGCCCATGCCGGCCGCCTGAGGTGATCCTGGTTCAGGATCGTGTTCACCGTTCCGGCCGTGCTGACCCACGCCGGGGTGTCGGCGCCGAGGGGGGTGGCCTGAAGACTCCCCAGGCCCGTAGCGGTGAGGGCAATGAGTGCGATCTTGTTTTTAAACACTTCGGGGGGAACCCTGTGGCTGAGGATATCCACGAAGGAATGGACCGGAACCTCCCGGCTGTAGCGGATCAGCATGCGACTCTCGGCAAAGGTGGGAATCCTGGCATTGCCGATTTCTATCCCCTCTCCCAGACGGAGATGATTGAGGTTATAGTTGAGAAACTTCAAAGTCAGCTGCAGGGCGAAAGAGGGGAAACAGCGGTTTCCGTATCGGATCAGAAGCGGTTCGCCCCGCACGGCGCCGTCCTTATCGGGAGCCATGGTGATGTGACCGAGCGCCTGAGCCGGCGCCGCGAATTCCGCCAGGGGAGGTATCACTTCTCTTGCCGTCAGGATCGGGACCGTTGTCGGCAGCGTTAAGGAATTTCTCTTCAGATAATCGGGGAGAGCTTCCGCCGCCTCGAGGGTGCTTCCCGGAACGAAGCGCATCGGCAGGACGACCCGTCCGCTTGCGGCAATCGAACCGGCCAGGAGGGCATCGTTATCCAGCCTTCCCTCCGCTTCTTTCAGACCGGTATAAATCTGGCCGGACCGGATGCCGTTGGTCTCCAACTCGTCAAGAAGATTCCTGATTTCCCTCAAGCCCTGGCCGGCGTCTTTCTCCGGATAGGGAAGATCAATCCCGATAACTCGGGCCTGGTTCGTCTGGAGCCTGTCGATCATCTGGGCGATGACTCCCCTGGGCCAGGGCCAGCGGCCGATTGCGGCAATGCTGTCATCGTCGATGGCGATGACGACGACATTGGATGCCGGCGCTTGATTCCGGAGGCGGGAAAGGGAGTCGTAGGCCCTGTATTCCAGGCCCTCTGTCGGACTCCAGCGCAGGGCATAGGCGGCAAAAAGCGCCAGGACGACAAAGCATCCCACGGATAAATCAATGCCCCATGACTTCTTGAAATTTTTCATGATGCGACTCGATCCCCGCCCCGGCGGCTGCCTTCAGGAACCGTCCCCTCCGGGCAGCATGCCGGCGGGGGGGTCGGCATGACCGGGAAGCCCTCTGGCGGCATCATGGTGAAGATTTCAAAAAAGTCGGTAAATTGGATTTCTGCAAACCGCATGTCAAAAAGTCGACGCAAATCAACCGGTTCCCCTTCTTTTTCCAAACGGAACGCCCATCACTCAGCGGGATTGCGGGGATGGGCAATTTCAGGTGATGCCGATCCGCGGGCCAAGACTCGGCGAGGGCGATTCTCCGCCCGGCAACATCATCGATTCCCGAGGGCGGAAACCGTTGCCGGCCTTTGCCGGAGCGAGTGGCTTTTCCTGGTTCCCTGCCCTATGCATCAATCATGCAAAATATGCCCCATCCGTACCGATCCGTAAGCCTTCCCAGGGGGAAGGACTGCTATAAACTAAGGAAGGCGCCTTGGAGGGCGGTCGGTGAGAAGCAGCAGGAAATCGGGAAGCGGGGTGGAAGTCTGCCTCAGGGGTGGCGCATCAGCACCATCAGGTCGACGATGAGGTCCTGGTAGTCCTGGTATCGCTCCCCGGGGTTCTTGGCCATCATTTTTCCGATGATGCGGGACAGGTCGCCGGAAAGGATGGGATTGATCCTGTTTAAGGGAACAAGGTCTTCGTTGAGGTGTTTGTAAAGGATGGCTTCAACAGGCTCTCCTTCGAAGGGGGGGACGCCGGCAAAAACGTGATAAAACGTGGCCCCCAGAGAGTAGATGTCACTGCGGCAGTCCAGGGGCCGGCCCATGATGCATTCCGGGGAGGCATAAAGGGGAGAACCCACCAGGCCTTCGGATTTTTCCCCTCTATCGGCGCCGCTGTTGACGACGGCAACCCCGAAGTCCACGACCTTCAGGGCGCCTTGATCGTCGATCATGATATTGGCGGGTTTGAGGTCTCGATGGACGATGTTCTTTCCGCTGACAAAATCGAGCGTCCGGCAGACGGTGATGAAGTATTCCAGACCCCTGGCGGCATGGAGAGGGTTGCTATCCGTGATCACATCGGCCAGTGTGCCGCCCCCGATCAGTTCCATGGCAAAGTAGAGAACGTCGTCCATCTGGTCGATGTAATAGATCTGCGCGATGTTGGGGTGGGTTAACCGGGAAACGAGCCGTGCCTCCCTGATGAACATTTCTCGGTACGATGGAATCGAGGAAAGATTGTAGGAGATGACTTTCAGGGCTACGTTGCGCTCCAGGCTGATGTCCCACCCTTTGAAAACGCCTCCCATACCGCCGGCGCCGATAAAGGAAACCGCTTTGTAATTGCCCAGCTGCTTCCCCACAAGACTGCGGTAAAACTTGATTTCCAGCGCCTTTTCCCCCCGGGAATCGCTGCCCCGACGGAGCGGGAATGCGACCGGCGGCTTGGCCTTGTCCGTCCTGCCCGCTGCCATGGCGGCGTCGATTTTCCCCCCGCTGTCTGGGGCACGCCCTTTGCCCGGTGCGGGAGAGCTTGCCGCCGCAGGCTTCCCCCCCCTTTCGTTCCGCCGGGTCAGGTCGTCGTAGATTTCGATCCAGGCGATGGAGGGTTCTACCCGGATTCCGATCTCAGCCGAAAGGCAATGCTTGCTCATCGAAATGTGCTTGATGCGACCTTCCACCACGCCCTTTCCGCAGGCGGGCAGCGGCGCTCTGAGGTAGAGCAGCATGCCGAGTCTGCCGAGCAGGGAGGTCTCGATCAGCAATCCCTGCTCGCTGAGGTTCACAATGCGGCAGGGGAGCCAGAGAATGGCATCGCGGGATACTTCAATGTTCACGACGTCTTTCAGAATCACCCGTTCGGCGAACCTGCGCTCTCGCATCCCCGGCCCCGAGGAGGCGGCAGCCTGGCGCCCTTCCGAGGGTGATGCCTGCACCCTTCCCCCGCCCGCCTTGAAGGCAAGCATTTTACTGAGGCGCTCCTTTAAAATCTTCGAGTTCTCCCCTCCACGGGTATAGACGATGAAATCGGCCGCCCCCATCTCAAAAGCCCTGCCGGCATTCCCCTGATCATGAACCGGGACGTAAAAGACAAAGGGAATTTTCCTTAAGAGGGGGCTGTTTTTGAGATACCTCAGAAACTCCGTGCCGCTGAAATCCTCCAGTTCGCTGTCGCAGATGATGAGGTGCACATGACTGCCGGAGAGCAGGCTCAAGGCGCCGATCATCGTGGAGGCGGTAAGCACCGGAAATCCCGCATCCAGGAGCGATTGGCCCAATGTCGCCAGGAGTTTCCGGTCCCGGTTGATCAGGAGGATGTGATGTTGGCTGTCCATGGGGCTTGGCATTGGGGTTTCCATCGGGTATCGGCGGTGCGTCAACGGACTTGAGACCTTGCCGTTTCTGGTCTGATGAAGTCATGCAGGGCAAAAGACGGATTTTTCCGCATGGCTTGAGCGGCTGTGCAGTCCGGTCTGAATCCCTCCGGAGTGCCTTGCGACGCAAGATCTGCGCCCGCCGGGTCCCGTCATCGATATCCTCTCTTGCGGATTCCGGACTGGACCCGCAGGCGCTGAGGAACTGCATCAGAAACCGGATCCCGGGACACAGGGGCGCGGGGACCTCGACAAACCAGGGAATAAGGAGTAGAGGGATGAGAGAAACGAGAAAGAGTGTGGGGGCCGTCTCATGCCCGTTTTAAGTTTTTTCCTTTCGCTGCTGGCCGCCGCGGGCCTGGCAACCTCCGATGCCCTGACCAAGCGATTCTTCAGCGGTCGTCCCGCTTATGAGATGGGGCTGATCCGCCTGGTTTACACGGTTCCCTGGCTGCTGGCCGCTTCCCTCTTCGTGCCGCCGGTCCATACGGATGCGGTTTTCTGGACCTGTGTGCTGGGCGCTCTCCCCCTGGAGGTGCTGGCCCTTCTCTGCTACATGAAGGCCCTCAAAGTTTCCCCCCTTTCCCTGTCGCTGCCTTTTCTGGCCTTCACCCCCGGTTTCATCATCCTGACGGGATGGCTGATCCTGGGGGAAACCCTAAGCGGGGCAGGCTTGGGCGGGATCTTTCTGATCATCGCCGGCTCTTACTGCCTGAACCTTTCCTCCCGCAAACAGGGGGCTTTGCAGCCGCTGCTGGCCGCTCTCCGGGAGCCGGGCTCCCGGTTGATGCTGCTGGTTTCCTTTATCTATGCCTTTACGTCCACCCTGGGGAAGCTGGCGATTCTCCACTCCAGTCCCGGTTATTTCGGCATTGTCTACTACCTGATCCTGACGGCCGTGATGTTCGCCGGTCTGGCCTTTACCGGGAAAAGGCCGGGGCGGGTTCTGCGGACGGGGTTTCCGGGAATGGCTCTGGCCCTGGGGGCGACCGTGGCCGTGACGATTTTCAGTCACATGCTGGCCATTTCCTTGACCCAGGCGGCATACATGATCGCCTTGAAGCGGACCAGCCTGATTATCGGTGTGCTTTACGGCGCCTGGTGGTTCCGGGAGGAAAAGATTGCGGAGCGGCTGACGGGGGCCCTGCTCATGGTGGCCGGAGCTTTGCTGATCGGCCTGTTCGGTTGAGGATTCCGGAAGGAGGCATCCGTTGTGGAGGGAAGATCAGTTCGGGCTTTCAAACTCCTCCTGTTTAAGGGTCTGCAGGGTGGCCGGCATAAGTGGGGGCGACAATGAGGACCGGATGGCCCCTGGCCTGCAGATCTTCCGCAAGGGTCAGGACGGACCGGGAACCCCCGCCGATCATGGGCAGGTAGGTATTCGTGAACATGCAGATTCTCAAAGCCGACGACCCTCTGGAAATCCGGAAAAAATCGGGCCTGCCTGATCATCGCTGACGGAAAAGTCCGAGTTATCATCTTGTGTTTAAAGGGAACTACAGCTCGTAAAGCGTTTCATCGATCCGGGGCGGCGAAGGACGGCGAGTTCCTCTCGACGTTTTCTGCCCCAGCACGAAGGGTTCCTCCGACTCCAGGAGGTCCCCCATTTCCTGTTCAATCTGCTCGGGATCCTCACCTTGCTCCATGCGGCTCAAGGCTTCCTCCATCCCCGCGCCCAGCTGCAGTCCCGTCAGGTCGGACAGTTTCCGCATCAGGCGGACCGCTTGGCGGGGGTCCTCCTCGTCGATTCCCTCCATTTCTCCGGCGAGCATGGTCATGGCCTTTTCCATCCGGCTTTCGTCCACCGGGGGCATGCCCTCATCCGACGGTTCCTCCCGTCCCCGGGTTATCTTGGCGAAGAGGGACATCTGCCGTTTCAGTGGGACCGTTTTGCAGGCCGGACAGAGGGGAATCTTGTCCGTATTGACCGTCCGGGAAAAAAAGCTGTAAACCGTATTGCACTGATCGCAGTAAAATTCGTAAATGGGCATCCCTTTCCCTCACGTAAAAGAATCACTATCCCGGCTATCCTTCATGCCTAAAATCGGCACAACGAATGATGATAATAATCAATCACTTGGATTTATTTTTATATAAATCATTTCCCGCCGAAAATCAAGTTTCTGAAGATCTCCCCCCTTCGCGGCCCCCGGGACTCAGAGAGAAGATCGGGGAGCATCCTGCTTTTGCTCTCGAATATCCTGACGGCCAGCGGCATCATCCCGGAGTTCCAGCAGGCGGCCGATGCGCTCCAGCAGGGGCGGGTGGGAGTAATAGAATTTCACGGCAAGGGGATGGGGGAAGAGGTTGGCGAGATTGTCCCCGGCCAGGCGCTTCAGGGCGGAAACGAGGGGCGCCGGCGTCCCCAGGAGGCGCCGGCTGTAGTCGTCCGCCTGCCGTTCGAACCGGCGCAGCGCGGCGGAGCTGAAGGGCTTCAGAAAAAAGAAAAGGGGCCCCGCCAGGATTCCGATGAGCAGCAGCCCGGCGTACGTTACGGGCTCCGGGAAGCCGAAGGTGACATAGAGGAGGGGCCAGTGCAGCAGGAGAGAGAAAAAGTACAGGAGGCCCAGGGAGATCAGCTCCAGGAAGATGAGCTGCTTGAGAATGTGCCGCTTTTTCCAGTGCCCGATTTCATGGGCCAGAATGGCCAGGATTTCGTCCCGGGTATGGGACGCCAGGAGGGTGTCGTAAAGGACAATCCGCCGGGTTTTTCCCAGGCCGGTAAAATAGGCGTTGGTATGGCGGCTCCGTTTCCCTTCATCCACCTGATAAATCCCCGCTACCGCCAGCCCGGCCCGCTTCGCCAGTGCCATGACGGCTTCCTTGAGCGCCTCGTCCCGGATCGGTTCGTACCGGTTGAATAGGGGCGCGATGACCACGGGGTAGAGCCAGAGCATCAACAGCTGAAAGCCGGCGAAGAGCAGCCAGGACCAGAACCACCAGGACTCCGGGGCGGAGGCGAGCAGGGCGAGAAAGGCTCCCCCCAGCAGGCCGAAGAGAATCGCGGAAACTGCCAGGTTTTTCAGGAGGTCCACCACCCACAACTGGAAGGTCATGGTATTGAAGCCGTATCGTTTTTCAATCCCGAAGGTGCGGTAGAGGTTGAATGGGATGGCAATGACGCCGCCGGCCAGGGCCAGGATCCCGAAGAAGAGCAGCCCGGACAGGACGAACGAAAGCTGCCGGGCGGCCGGAAGGCCGGCCAGCCAGGGCAGGAGACCGCTGAAAAGAACGACCAGGGTCAGGAGATCATCGACGAGTCCTTCGAGCGAGGCGAAACGGGAAGCCTCCGTCGTATAATCCGCCATCCGGGAAAGGGTGGCCTCATCCAGTTCCCCCTGAAGGACTTCCGGGACCCGGTGGCCGTGCCGCCGCAGATGCCGGAGAGAAAGCCAGGTTAACCCCTCCCTGAAGAGAAGGCGGCAAAAAAACAGCGCCAGAAATCCTACCAGCAATGCATTGATCTGTATCATCCCTCGGCTCCTTCCCGCCCTTTAAGGAACGCCGCTCCTTTCCCGTCCCTCCAGGGATTGCGGAGACCGCCATGCCTCTAACAGTTCGGAGCGATAAAGTCAATTTAACGGCCGGAACTGTCATGGTCAAGCCGTTCAAATTATAATACGATGAATTAACGGCATAAATGCGTTAATTTCCCCTTAAGCTCCTCTGAGTAAGTTCGATAAATTAGCGTTTCACGCCCCTTTGGGGCGGTTTATCATTGAGTAAATTTGTCGAACTTACTCAGATGCTCTACTTCAAAGCGCCAGCAGGTTGATCATTCCGCTTAACTCGCAGCTGATGACGGGCTCCTGCGGGTGCGGCCGCTTAAGGGTCCCGGGGAATTCCTCCGGCTTGCCCTGCCCAGGCAGTCGGACGGGCCAAAAGAAAAGATTTGAACTTTCGGAGATTCGGTGTAATCATGTGCTGCTTTTCAGCCCCGTTGGAGAATCCCTTTTCCCGGGAGGAGAGACGATGAAATCACTTTGCAAGGATGCCCATGGAACCCACAGAGAACCATTCTGAGCCGGAATCGACAGAGCCTGAAAACAGCAAACCCAATCATCCCCCGGAAGAACCGATCCTGGAGCCCACCGATGCCCTGGCGGGCGTCCTTCTGGAGCAGCTTCCCCCGCGCATGCAGGCCGCCGCGACCCGCGCCGGGTGGACTTCCCTGATGGATGTCCAGGAAAAGGCGATGCCCTATATCCTGGCCGGGAGGGATCTCATGATCCAGTCGAAAACCGGCAGCGGAAAGACGGGCGCCTATATCCTGCCAATTCTCGAACGCATCGATCCGTCGAAGGCCTTCTGCCAGGCCCTCGTTCTGGTCCCCACGCGGGAGCTGGCCCTGCAGGTCTCGAAGGAAGCCCTGCTTCTGAGCGGCGATTCCGGAATCCGGGCCGCCGTGGCCTACGGCGGCGTCGGGTACAACGACCAACTGGAAGCCTTCCGGAAAGGGGCGCACCTGGTCATCGGGACGCCCGGGCGGATCCTGGACCACCTGATCCGGCGTTCTCTCTCCTTGAAAGGACTGTCGATCCTGGTCTTCGACGAGGCGGACCGCATGCTTTCCATGGGATTTTATCCGGACATGAAGCGGATTCAGGAATTCATCCCCAGGGAGATTAACGGCTACCTTCTTTCGGCCACCTTTCCTCCCTACGTCCTGCGCCTGGCCGGGGAGTTCCTGCGGAAACCCGAGCTGTTGAGTCTCAGCCGGGATCGGGTTCATGTGACGGAAACGGAGCATGCCTATTATATGGTGCCGGGGATGGGCAAGGAAAGGTCCCTGGCGCGGATCATTGAAGCGGAAAATCCCGTTTCGGCCATCATCTTCTGTAACACCAAATCCACGGTCCATTTTGTGAGCGTGGTCCTGAAGCGGTTCGGATACGACGCCGATGAGCTGAGTTCCGAGTTGACCCAGAAAGCCCGGGAAAAGGTCATGGCGCGGATCAAGAGCGGATATCTCCGCTTTCTGGTGGCGACGGATGTGGCCGCGCGCGGCATCGACATCCCCGATCTGTCCCACGTCATTCAGTATGAACCCCCGGAAGATCCCGAGGCCTATATCCACCGGGCGGGCCGGACCGGCCGCGCGGGTGCCAGCGGCACGGCCATTACACTCGTCGCCGGCATGGAGCAGTTCCGGCTGCGGGACATTGCAAAGTCCTTTAATATCGAACTTCAGGAACGGACCCTGCCCGATGATGAGGAGCTGGAAACCATCGTCTCCCAGCGCGTGACCGCCCTGCTGGAGGCGAAGGTGAGAATGCGCGACCGGCTCCAGGTGGAGCACATGGAGCGCTTCCTGCCGCTGGTCCGGAGCCTGCTCCACAACGAAGATGAAATGGCCCTGATCGCCATGTTGATCGATGATTTTTACCAGACAACCCTGAACACCCCTCCCCCCCAGCCGCCCGAACTGCAGCCGACAACGGATTCCCCAAAGCGTTCCGATTCCGATTCCGACTCCGACTCCGGAGCCGTTGCTGGAGAAAAAAAGAAGCGGCGGCGACGGCAATCCTCCCGCAGAAACGCTTCAAATCCACCGGAAGGCGGCGAATCCGCCGGGGAAAGCGAATAAATTTATCGCTCAAGATCATCTGCCCGCATTCCAGGGATTTCTTCAGAACACCCCTTTGAATGCGGGTCCCTGGAAAACTCTCTTGCAGATCGTCATGCCTCCTGTCACCCGCTCTTCCCGCTTCCCTTCCTTTTTTTCAGCAAGGCCGGCTCTGATCCGGATGACTCGGCAGGCCAGACCCTATGGCTGCGGCTCCTTACCGCTGCGTTCTTTCGGAATAAAACGCAAGGCTTTTTTATTTTACAGGCCGGGGGAAAAACGGTATGGAGAAACCAGCTTAATTTCCGAGGTGGTACGATGAGTGCATTGCAGAATATCCTTTCCCGGCTGGCTGAAACCCCGCTGATTTTCGACGGGGCGATGGGGACGATGATCTATGAAAAAGGGGTTTTCATTCAAACCTGTTACGATGAGCTTTGCCTGACCAGTCCCGGATTGGTTCGGGAAATTCATGAACAGTATGCCCAGGCCGGGGCGGAGGTTCTGGAAACCAATTCCTTCGGCGCCAATCGGATCAAGCTCCGGCCTTACGGCCTGGCGGAAAAGGCGGCGGAGATCAACCGCGCCGCGGCAAGGCTTGCCCGTCAGGCGGCCGGCGCGACACTCTATGTTGCCGGTTCCGTTGGGCCCTGTACCCAGGGAGGGCAGGTGCTCACCGGGCGCGAAATCACCGAAGTCGAGACGGCTTTCCAGGAGCAGATGGCGGCCCTCGCCGAGGAGGGCGTGGACCTGCTCCTCCTGGAGACGTTCAGCGATTTGAGAGAGCTGCAGGTGGCCGCCCGGATCGCCCGGGAGTGGGAGGTTCCCGTGTTGGCCTCCTTTGCTGTGGACGACGAGGGGGAGACGGCGGCTGGAACGCCGGCGGAAAAGATGGCGGCCGCGCTGGAGGCCGATCCCCATGTGGATGCCATCGGCCTCAACTGCGGTACGGGACCGGCAGGGATCTACGAGGCCCTCCTGAGGGTTCTGCCGGTGACGGGAAAACCGGTGGTGGTCATGCCCAATGCCGGAATGCCGCGGGCGGTTGGGGGGCGGACCCTCTACCTGGCCAATCCCGAATATTTTACCGAATACGCCAAAAAATTCATTGAACTGGGGGTGCGCGGGATCGGCGGCTGCTGCGGCGTTCACCCCGCGCATATTGCCAATGCGGTGCGGGCTGTCCGTGGACTCAGCGGCGTCCGGAAGCACATTGAAGTGGCATCCCGCGAACCGGCTCCAGCGCAGCGGGCCGGGATTCCCACTGCGGAGAAATCCCGCCTGGCGTCGAAGCTGTATTCCGGGCAGAAGGTGACCTCTGTGGAAATCCTTCCCCCCCGGGCGAGTGATTTCAGCAGCATGCTGGACAAGGTGCGCCGGTGCCATGAAGCGGGGATCGACGCCATCAACATTCCCGACGGACCCCGGGCCACCGCACGGGTTTCGCCCATGATCACGGCCCTGGTCATCCTCAGGGAAGTGGGCATCGAGCCGGTGGTCCATTACTGCTGCCGCGACCGGAACCTGATCGGCATGCAGAGCGATCTGCTGGGGGGATATGCCGTGGGGCTGGCCAACTACCTGATCATCACCGGCGATCCGCCCAAACTGGGCAACTGTCCGGAAGCCACGGGAGTCTTTGATGTGGATGCCATCGGACTGACGGCGGTGGTCCATAATCTGAATTCCGGCTGGGATATCGGCGGCGGCCCCGTCGATCCTCCCACGGGCATCCTGATCGGCGTGGGGGCGAATCCCTGCGCGGTTGATCTGGAGCGGGAGATCGACCGTTACTTCCAGAAAATCGAGGCCGGCGCCGAGTTTGCCATAACCCAGCCGGTCTTCGATGTGGAGGCCCTCTTCCGCTTCCTGGACCGGGTGGAGCAGCATCCGAAGCGGATTCCCGTGGTGGCGGGCGTCTGGCCGCTGTTGAGCTACCGGAATGCGGAATTCATGAACAACGAAGTGCCGGGGGTGGTCGTGCCGCAGGATATTCTCCGCCGCATGGCCGCCTGTGAAACGGTTGAAGAGGGCCGGCGCGCCGGGATCGAGATCGCCCGGGAAATCTGTGCACGGATCCAGGACCGGGTGGCCGGGTTCCAGGTTTCCGCACCCCTGAACAACGTGGAAATCGCCCTGGCCGTTCTGGGGAAAGGTGGAGATCTAAAGGGCTAGACCGGCGTTTTTTTAATGGCAATATTTTTTCTGCGCTGATATGGAAATTCAAAATTCACGAAGCAAAGAAGGCGCTTAAGAGATTCAATTTTTAAACGAATCCATACTTCATCCGGCTCGGGAGTGAAACGGCGATGATTGTGCGGTGCTGGGGGGCAAGAGGTTCTATCCCCGTGTCCGGAAATGAATACCTGAGGTACGGTGGCGACACGACCTGCATCGAGATCCGGACTCAGGAGGACCAGGTCGTCATCATCGACGCCGGCTCAGGGATCCGGCGGCTGGGCAACCGACTGCTGGCGGAAGGCCGCTTTGAATACACCCTCCTGTTTACCCATGCTCACTGGGATCACCTCATCGGCTTCCCTTTTTTCAAGCCGATTTACCACGAGGATACCCGGATCACCTTTTTCGGCTGCCCCTTTGCCCAGAGTTCCATCCAGCAGATTGTTTCCCGCATCATGATGCCCCCGAATTTTCCCCTTTCCCTTGCCGATGTCCATGCGGGTCTGACCTATCATGAATCCTGTCTTGTCCCCTTCGAAATCGGAGCCATGCGGGTGACGACCATCGCCCTGAGCCACCCCAACGGGGGGATCGGCTACCGTTTCGAAGAAAATGGAAAAAGTTTCGTCTTTCTGACGGACAATGAGCTGATGCACCCCCATCCGGGCGGATTGAGCTATGGAGCGTATTGCCGCTTTGCCCAAGGGGCGGATCTGCTCATCCATGATGCGGAATACGGGGAAAAGGATTATCCCCTGAAAAAGTCATGGGGGCATACCGCCTATCCCGATGCCCTGCGCCTCGCCCTGGATGCAGGCGCCGCGCGGCTGGGGCTGTTCCATCACAACCAGGAACGCACCGATGCGGACCTGGATGGGATGGTGGAGGACTGCCGCCGTCGAATCGATTCAGGCGGGCGCCGATTGGACTGCTTCGCCCTGAATCAGGAAATGGAAATCAATCTTTAGAACGGTCGGCGGAAAGGACTCGACTCACCGGACACAAAAGCAGTGGGGATCGGAGATGGACCTTGACAGGGATGTAATGAATCATGCGGCAATGCTGCGGACGGGGAACAGGAATTTCCAATTCCGGCAACCGATGCTGCCGGACCTGATGGAAAGTGAAATGGGACAGATCCGGAAGGAGCTTCTGGAAGCCCGCAACAGGCTCCAGAATTTGGAAACCATTGTCGACCGGAGTCCGGCGGCATTTTTCCTGTGGCGCCGGGCCGGTGGCTGGACGGTGGAGCTTGTCTGCGGCAATTTGGCCCAGTTTGGCTATACCCAGAAAGAATTCCTCGAGGGGGAGTTATCCTGGGCGGCAATCATTCATCCCGATGAAATTCCCCGCCTGGAGAGGGAGCGGAAAGAGTATGACGTCCGGGGGATGGATACATTCACCCAGGAATACCGGATTTTCACGAGGGCAGGCGAAACGCGCTGGGTGGAGGATCGAGCCGTCGCCATCCGGAATGGAATGGGAGTGACGACTCATTATCAAGATATCATCCTGGATGTCACAAAACGCCGACAGCTGGAAGAGACGCTCTTCGACACGACGGAGCAGATGGAGCGTCTGGTGGACGAGCGGACCGCAGAACTGGCCCGCGTCAACGAACAGCTCCAGTTGGACATCGCCAGGCGGAAACAGGCGGAAGAAAGCCGCCGGCAACTGGAGCAGATGCTTCAGCAGGCACAGAAGATGGAAGCGATCGGAACGCTGGCCGGCGGCATCGCCCATGACTTCAACAACATCCTGGGCGGAATCATGGGGTTCACGGAACTGGCTCTGCTGGATACGCCGCGGGGAAGTCCGGCTTACACGAATCTGAAACATTCGCTCAAGGCGCAGCGCCGGGCTGTCGAGATGGTCAACCAGATTCTGGCCTTCAGCCGTCAGACGGAAAGCGATCCCATTCCGCTCAAGGTCGCCCCGATCGTCAAGGAAGTCGTCAAGCTGCTCCGGATGTCGATTCCCACCATGATTGACATCATGTTCAAGAATGAAGCCGCCTTGGACATGGTCATCGCCGAACCGGCGCGCATTCATCAGATCCTCATGAATCTCTGCACCAACGCGGCACACGCCATGCAGGAGCGGGGAGGGGAACTCGTCGTCACCCTGGCCAATGCCGTGGTCGATCTGAATACCGCTCTTTCCTATCCGACCCTTTTGCCCGGTCCCTATGTCGAGCTGTCCGTGGAAGATACGGGACACGGCATCGATCCCCTGATACAGGACCGGATCTTCGACCCCTTCTTTACGACCAAGAAGCCGGGGGAAGGCACGGGGATGGGATTGGCCATGGTTTATGGAATCGTCAAGGATCTCAAGGGAACCATTGACTTGGAGAGCCATCTGGGCAAGGGAACCCGGTTCCGCGTTCTGATTCCGGCGATTGAACCCCGGCAGGAAGAGCACCCCGTTGCGGATCGGATTCCCCGGGGGCAGGGGCGCATCCTGTTCGTGGATGACGAAGAGTTTCTGGTCCGGATCGGCGACCAGGTTCTCACCCGCCTGGGCTATGAGGTGGTGGCGCGAACGAGCAGCGTCGAGGCTCTGGAGGCCTTTCGCGCCCAGCCGGAGCACTTTGATCTGGTCATTACCGACCTGAACATGCCCAACATGACCGGGATCGATTTAGCCAAAGAGCTGCTGGATCTCCGGTCGGATATCCCGATCATCCTCTGCACGGGTTTCAGCGAGCAGATTGTTGAGGAAAAGGCGAGGCAGTTGGGGGTTCGGGAATTTATGATCAAGCCGCTCATCATGAGCACGATGGCCAAGGTCATCAAAAACGTGCTGGACGGTCAGGCGTTACAGAGGAGGAAAGATGTCGCGGATTCTTGTGGCTGAAGACGACGACCATCTGCGGTCTGTCCTGAAAGAGTTTCTGGAATGGACCGGTCATGAAGTGATTGAGGCGGCGAATGGCCGGTCAGCCATGGAGATGCAGCGACAAACGCCGGCAGAGCTTGTGATCACGGACATCATCATGCCGGAGATGGATGGTATCGAAACCATCATGGCCCTGCGGCGGGAGTTTCCGGCAGTCAAGATCATCGCCATCTCCGGCGGCAGCCGCATCGGGCCGAGGGAATTTCTGAATCTGGCCCGCGTGCTGGGAGCGCATCGGACGCTGCATAAACCCTTCGCGCTGCAGGATATGATGGAGGCCGTGGACGAACTGTTAAGGGAGAGGCCCTCAAGCGACAAGGGATGAACCTTCCCGTTCCGGGCGGAAGGGCGGCCCGGCTGGTCGCCGGTCCCCGGCTTCCCGCAGGGAGGGGATGGTCGGCGGGGAACGGCGTCTGGAGGAGATGAAGTTCATGCGCACAGTGGATTCCAGTCAACTGGAACCGGGAATGATCCTGGCCAGACCGATCGTGATGAAAAACGGCATGACCCTCTTCGGCGAGGGAACGGAGCTGACGGAGGATTACATTGAGCGGATCCGAGCCATGGCTGCTCCCGGCGTCATCCAGATCGTCGGCCGCACCGACTCGGCCGAATCGCTGGAGCAGCAGCTTGAAAAGCTCGAGGCCAGGTTCCGTTTCGTGGAGCGGCAACCCCACATGAAGCGGCTGAAGCGGCTTGTTGAAGAGCACCTCAGGGAAACAACTTCGGAAACGTAAGGATCCAGGGAGCGCCCGTGAAGGGTGAAGCGGCCTTCCCGAAGGAGGTCAGGGTCATTTCATGGATGTGAGGATATTGCGCCACCGGATTGAGCGGATCGATATGCTGCCCACGATTCCCGAGGTCGTCAAACGTCTGGGCAAAATCATCGGCAATCCTAAGATGTCCCTCGGCGAGATCAGCAGCTTTATCGCCAGTGATCCGGCGCTGACCAGCAGGATCCTGAAGATGGTCAACTCCGCCATCTTCGGTTTCCCCGGCAGGATTTCCTCCGTTTCCCATGCGGTGACCCTCCTGGGGTTCAATGTGATCAAGGGCCTGCTGATGGGGGTGACAGTCCTGGAGCTGATGCAGACGGTGATGAGCGGTCTGCGGGAGCATTCCCTCGGGTGCGCCATGGCGGCGCGGCACATTGCCGGCATCAAAGGGCTGAAGAATCTGGAAGATGTATCCGTGGCGGGCCTGCTTCACGATATCGGCAAGGTGATCCTGCTGCTTGAGTTTCACGAGGAGTATGCCGCAGTCCTGGAGACGGCGAAAAAAGACGAAATGCTGATCTTTGAGGCCGAAAAGGCCCGGTTTTCCGAAAGCCATGCGGCGGTGGGCCAGTGGCTGGCTGAAAAGTGGCGGTTTCCCCCGAACCTGACGGAAATCATCGCCTTCCACCACAAGCCGCACCTGGCGGTCAATGCCCCCCTGGAGACGGCCATCGTCCACGTGGCGGACATTCTGACGCGGGCTATGGGCTGCGGTTACGCCGGAGACGCCCTTGTCCCCGCCGTCTCTCCTCCCGCCTTTGAACGGCTTCAGCTCAGTGACGGGGAGCTCCGGGAGGTTCTCCTGTCGATCGAGAGCGTCAGGAGCTCCGGGGAAGATCCGGCATGGTGAGCCAAAAAACCGTCGTCGTCATCGGCCGCCATCCCGCCCTAGTCCACCTGCTGGAGCAGAAGCTGTGCCTTGTTCACCACGTGGTGACCTTCGGCCGGATCGAGCAGGCCCTGGATTTCATCTATATCAACATGCCCGACCTGGTCATGATCGAGTGGCAGTCCACGGATCTCGTCACGGCGGAGGTCCTGTCCACCTTCAAGGCCGACCCCCTGTTCAGCCGGCTGCCTGTTCTCGCAGTGCTGGATGAGCCGGAAACGGCCCTCGACTGGTCGCTCCTTCCCGTCGACGATTATCTCCGGCGGACGGACCTCGAAGAGGAGGCGATCCACCGGGTGGGACTCTGCCTGATGCGCTCCGAACGGCTGGTGGAGATCAATCCCCTGACCCGGCTGCCGGGAAACATCTCCATCAATTCCCAGATCCAGGAGCGGCTGGAGGCCGGCGGAGATTTTGATCTGGCCTATGCCGACCTCGATCAGTTCAAGCCCTTCAACGACAAGTACGGCTTCAGTAGGGGCGACGAGGTCATCCGCATCACGGGGCGCCTCATTCTGAGCATCGTGAAAAGCCGGCAGCCCCGGGGGAGCTATATCGGCCATATCGGGGGGGACGATTTCGTTTTCATCATGGACGTCGGCCTGATGGAGGACGCCGCCGTCGAGATCATCGAGGCCTTTGACCAGATCATTCCCACCTTTTACAATGGGGAAGACCGTGAACGGGGCGCGATTTCATCGGTAGATCGACAGGGCCAGCGCCGGGAATTTCCCCTGATGAGCATTTCCATCGGCGGCGTCACCTATCGCCGCAACCGGGGACTGACCCATTACGGAGAACTGACCGAGGCCGTCTCCCAGATGAAGAAGTACGCCAAATCTTTCCCCGGCAGCTGCTTCCGGGCGGACAAGCGCTCTTCGGACCCCGCCTCTGGAGCGGAGGGGGGAGACTCCCTCCCTCCTTCATCCACCGGTATCGAAGATCCGGCCATCCCCTGAAATCCGGGCCCCTACGATTTTCCCTTCCCGAAAAAAATCGGCGTGCGCCTTCCTGCGTCCCTCCTTCCCCCGGCTGAACGCGAAAAAAGGAAGTTCCGACGTTGACGCCGGCGGCAGGATGGGTTATGTCAGGAACCTGATCATTTTATGGACGGGAGCAAAAGGAAGATGAACTTTTTCAAGATGAGCGGCAGCGGCAATGACTTCATCCTGATGGACAACCGGAAGGGGATGCTGGCTGAAGTTGCGGATATTCCGGCCTTTGTGCGGGCGATCTGCCGCCGGAAGGTTTCTGTCGGCGCCGACGGCGTGATTCTCGTCGAATCTTCGGAGCGGGCCGATTTCCGCTGGCGCTTTTTCAACGCCGACGGCAGTGAAGTGGAGATGTGCGGCAACGGCGGACGCTGTGTAGCCCGGTTTGCCCATCTGCAGGGGATCGCCGGGGAGCGGATGTCCTTTGAAACGGTGGCGGGCCTCATCGACGCGGAAGTCCGCGGAGAGGTGGTGAAGCTGAGGCTCACCGATCCCTCGGCGCTGCAGGCGAACCTGCCGATCGATCTTGGGGGCGAGGTCCTCGCGGTGGACAGCCTCAACACCGGTGTGCCCCATGTCGTGGCCTTCGTCGGGGACCTGGATGACTTTGAAGTGTTCCGCCATGGGCGGTTTCTCCGCTATCATGAGGCCTTTGCGCCGGCGGGAACGAACGCCAATTTCGTGACGATAACCGGCCCCCACAGCCTTTCCGTCCGGACCTATGAGCGGGGGGTGGAAGACGAGACCCTGGCCTGCGGCACGGGATCGGTGGCCTCGGCCCTGGCTGCGGCGGCCCGGGGCGAGGTGGCTTCGCCGGTGGAGGTGAGGGTGAGAAGCGGCGAGATTCTCACGATCCATTTTGATCGAATCGACGGCGCTTTCCGGAACGTCTACCTGGAGGGCCGGGTCCGGGTAATCTATGAAGGCCGGCTCTGGGAAGAGGCCTGGCAGGATAAGGGAATTTAAGCGATAAAAGGAGAGAGCACTGTGCAGATAGCGGACCGTTTGGGAAAGATCCCTCCCTACCTTTTCATGGAGTTGCGGAAGAAAATCAATAAGGCGAAGGCCGAGGGCGTGGACGTCATCAGCCTGGCCATCGGGGACCCCGTAGAGCCGACGCCGGATTCCATCATCGACGAGCTCTGCCGCCAGGCGCGCCTGCCGGAGAATCACCGGTATCCCACCGATGAGGAAAAGGGGATGCTGGTCTTCCGGCAGGAGGTGGCCCGCTGGTATGCCGAAAACTACGGCGTCGGCCTCGATCCCGAAGGGGAGATCCTGGGGCTGATCGGTTCGAAGGAGGGCTGCCATCATTTCGTGCTGGCCTGCATCAACCCCGGGGATATCGTCCTCATGACCGATCCGGGATATCCGGCTTACCGTTCGAGCATCCTCATGGCGGGCGGCGAACCGTGGAATGTGCCGATCCTGAGGGAGAACGGCTACCTGCCCATCCTGGAGGACATCCCCTCCGATGTCCTGCGGCGGGCGCGGGGGATCTTCCTCAACTACCCCAACAACCCCACGGGAGCCTGCGCAACCCGGCCGTTCCTGGACAAGGTGGTCGCCTTCGCGAGGGAAACGGGCATCGCCGTCTGTTATGACAATCCCTACAGCGAGATGGTTTTCACCGGCCAGGAGCGGCTCAGCTTCCTCATGGCCCAAGGGGCGAAGGAGGTGGGCGTGGAGCTCAATTCCCTGTCGAAACCCTACAACATGACGGGGTGGCGGATCGGGATGGCATCGGGAAACCCGGAGATCCTCGCCGCCATGAGCAAGGTCAAGGAAAACACCGACTCGGGCATCTTCAATCCCATTCAGTATGCGGGGCTTTACGCCCTCCGCCATGAAGGGGCGTCGATCGACCGGATGCGGGCGATCTATGCCCGGCGCCGGGCGCTGGTGCTCAAGACGCTCCAGCAGATCGGCATCGATTTTGAGCCGCCCCTGGGCACTTTTTACCTCTGGGTGCCCGTTCCGGCGGGCCTGACTTCCCTGGAGTTCACCAACCGCCTCTTCGAGAAGACGGCGGTCGTGGTGGCCTCCGGAACGGCCTATGGCCAATACGGCGAGGGCTTCATCCGCATCTCGCTGACCGTGCCGGACGACCGCCTGGCCGAGGCCATGGCCCGGATCGAGAAGGAATTCGCCTGATCAGGTAGGAGGGATTCGCCATGGAGATCGGGATTCTGGGGCTTCCCCAGAGCGGAAAAAGCACTCTTTTTGAAATCATGACGGGCGTCCACAGCCGCGATGTTCACGGCGAGCCCTGTGTCCGCGGACAGGCCTCCGTACCCGACCCGCGGTTTGACCGGCTGGTGGAGATTTATCAACCCCTCCGGGCCGTGCCCGCCCGGGTGCCCTTCACCGATGTGAACGCCGCCGGGGAGAAGGCCTGGGAGACGGTCCGCCAGGCGCTCAGCGGCGCCGAGGGTCTGCTCCATGTGGTGGACTGCTTTTCGGACCGGTCGATTTCCGCCATGGTCAAGCGCTGCCGGCAGCTGGCCGACGAATTGATCCTCTCCGACCTGGTGGTGGTGGAAAACCGCCGTGAACGGCTGTTGAAAGTGGCCAAGAAAACCCTGAAACCGCCGGAATTGCTCCACGTGGAGCTGATGCCGCGCCTCCAGGAGCAGTTGGAAGCGGGGAAGCCCCTGCGGGAGATGCCCCTGACGCCGGAGGAGCGCCATGCCCTGTCCAGCTTTTCCTTCTGGACGCTGCGGCCGGAGCTGGTGGTGCTCAACGTGGCGGAAGACGGATTCCCCGCCGTGGAAGCCTTCCAGGCGGAAGCGGGGCTGAATGAGCCGGTGATGGGGATCTGCTGTGAACTGGAAGCGGAGGTGGCCGCCCTGCCGCCCGAGGAGCAGAAGGAATTCCTGGCGGCCCTGGGGCTGGCAGAACCAGCCTTCGGCCGGGTGATCCAGGCCGCCTTTTCCCTGCTGGGCCGGATCTCCTATTTCACCGTGGGCGAAGACGAGGTAAAGGCCTGGGTCATCCCCGAGGGGACGAAGGCGCCCCGGGCCGCGGCGGCCATTCACAAGGACTTCGAACGGGGCTTCATCAAGGCGGAAGTCACGGCCTATGAAGATTTCATCGCCTGCGGCAGCTCCCACGCCAAAGCCAAGGCGGCGGGCAAGGTCCGCCTGGAAGGGAAGGAGTACGTCGTGAAGGACGGCGACATCATCAACTTCCGTTTCAACGTCTGATCTAGTCCGGTTGACTCAACCGCGCTGAGGGAAGCATAGAGATGGGCCTTCTCAACCTTTTGATAAACGATCCGGTGACCTTCGCCCTCCTGGCAGTCCCCCTTTTGTATTCGGTTATTCTGCACGAACTGGCGCACGGCTGGGTGGCTTGGCGCATGGGGGACCCCACGGCCAAGCGGATGGGCAGACTCACGCTCAACCCTCTGAACCATCTGGATCCGCTGGGCACGCTCATGCTCTTTCTCTTCGGGTTCGGCTGGGCGAAGCCGGTTCCGGTCAATCTCGCCAATATTCCCGACACGCGGCGGGGGTTCATCCTGGTTTCCTCTGCGGGCATCATTGCCAACATAATCGTGGCTTTTCTTGCCCTGCTGGCCTGGAAAGTTCTGGCCCCTCCACCGATGAGCATCATCACCAGGATTCTTTCTTTCCTGGCCCAGATCAACATCATGCTGGCCGCCTTCAACCTGATCCCCATTCCGCCCCTGGATGGTTCGAAGATCCTCATGGGATTCGTATCCGAGAAGTTTCAGCATACCCTTTCCCGCCTCGAACCTTATGGCTTTTTTATCATCATCGGTCTGCTTTATCTTGGGGCCCTCAATCCGGTGATCGCCTTTTTTCGGGGGATTATTCTGTTCGTGATCGGCGTGTTTCTTCCCTGAGTGCAGGAGCGGGAGGGCGAGGCTGCGCCTGCAGTCCTCCTTCGAGGACAGGGATCGGGGTTCTTATCGGTGCCGCCGGGCGGTCCGGAAGGCGCAAGGCTCTTCGCAGACCGGCAGGCGGGTGAGCAGGGAGCTTTCAGCCTCAAATTCATCAGCAAAGAGGGGTTAACCATGAAAATCAAGTTTTTAGGCGCGGCGAGAACGGTGACGGGGTCCTGTTTCGTCCTGGAGACAGGGGGGCATCGCTTTGCGATTGACTGCGGCATGCATCAGGGCAACGCGGAAATCGAGAAGCGGAACTGGGAGGTGGAGCTTTATGAACCGCAGAAGATTGAATTTGTTTTGCTCACCCATGCCCACATCGATCACTCCGGCCTTCTGCCCCGTCTCGTGCAGAACGGTTTCAGGGGGCCGATCTACGCCACACCCCCCACGGCGGATCTGCTGAGGATTCTCCTCCTGGATTCGGCCCACATCCAGGAGATGGAAGCCCAATGGAAAAGCCGGAAGCGTCTCCGTTTCGGGGAGAAGCGCGTGGGCCCCCTGTACGGGCAGCGCGATGCCGAGGCGGTTTTTCCCCTGCTCAGGACCGTCGCTTGGGATCAGCCCTTTGAACCCTTTGCAGGGCTGAGGGTAAACTTCAAGGATGCCGGGCACATCCTGGGTTCCGCATTCCTGGAATTGTGGCTGAAGGAAAACGGAGCGCCTGCAAAAATCGTCTTTTCCGGCGACATCGGAAGGCCAAGGCAATTGCTCATGGAAGATCCCGGAGTCATCGCTGAGGCGGATTATCTTTTCCTCGAATCCACCTACGGCAACCGCGATCACAAGAATGAGCAGGACAGCCTCGATGAACTGGCCGAAGCCATCGCCTATACGTACAAAAAAAGGGAGAAGATGGTCATTCCGGCCTTTGCCGTCGGGAGGACCCAGGAAATGATGTACTGCCTCAACCTCCTTTCCCAGGAGGGCCGCCTGCCGAAAGACATGCCCATCTACCTGGACAGTCCTCTGGCAATCCAGGCCACGGAAATCTTCCGCCGCAATGCCGCTTCCCTGGACGAGGAAACAAAGGATCTGATCAAAAACGGGCAGGATCCCCTGAGCCTGCCACAGCTTCGCATGACGCAGACGACGGCGGAATCCATGGCCATCAACACCTCCGAGGGGCCGGCCATTATTATTTCCGCCAGCGGCATGGCCAATGCCGGCCGGATCCGCCACCACCTCCGGCACAATCTATGGCGGGAAGGAGCCAGCATCGTTTTTGTGGGTTTTCAGGCCCAGGGAACCACGGGCCGCAAGATCATTGACGGCGCCCGGAGAGTGCGTATCCTCAACGAGGAGGTCGCCGTAAAGGCCAGGATCTTCACCATCGGTGGTTTCTCCGCCCATGCGGGACAGAGCCAGCTGCTGGAGTGGGTGAGCAACTTTCGCAATAAGAATCTGAAGGTCTTCCTGGTTCACGGCGAGTATGAAGCGCAGCAGGTCCTGGCAGAGCGGATCCGGGAGCAGTTCGGGTACAAGGTGATCATTCCCGATTATCTGGAAGAGACGTTCCTGAAAATCGGCGAGGAAGTGCAGCGGGTGGAGTTCCCGGAGAAAGCGGCGCCGAAAATCGACTGGGCCTATGTTATCGGCGATCTGGAAGTGAGACTGGCCCAGCTGCGCCAGAGGCAGCAGCAGCTGGAGGGCAAACCCTGGGTGGAGCAGACGGAGCTGCGGGATCGGATTCTGGAAGTGAACCGCGATTTGATGGAGACCATTTCGGAAATCTGATTTCCATCCGGATCGGGAGATCCTTCGGGCAGGCGGACTCGGCGGCTATGCGGTCCGCCCTTTCCATACGCCGGCGTTGCCCCCGCCCTTTCGGGGTCGGGAAGGGAAGCGCGACTCGATTTCCCGATTATTCCAGCCGGTATTCAAAGGTGGCGACCACGTTCAGCCGGGAGAGCTGAAAGGCCGTGGGCAGAGGTTCGAAGTGGGGGGTTCGGACAGCCAGCAGGGTGGCCTCATCCAGGAGAGATGACCCCGAGGACCTGAGAATGGTTGTTTCGGCCAACTCACCCGTATCCGCGAGGGAAAAACGGATGACCGTAGTGCCCTCTTCTTTTTGGGCGGTAGCCTTTTCAGGATAAGCCCAGGCACCTTCGATTTTATCTTTTATCGACTTTAAATAAGGACGGTAAAGGGATTCCCTGCTGTTGAGATTCACCGTGGCCTCGCGGATTTTTCCGCCGGCTACGGCCACGGTCTTTTTGTCGGCAACCCGATGGGTTTGCGGCGGCCGCGTCCGGGGAGGTGGCGCCTTGCGGGGAAGAGGCGTTTTCTTCTTCTCCACGGCGGCAAACATCTCCTTGAGGTCGATGGTCATCACCCGCTCCGGGGGCTTTTTCCTCTGCCATTCGATCAGCCCGGACAGTGACAGAACAACCAGATGCATGGCCAGGGAGATCGCGACAGAATAAACAAGGATTTTATTTGCCGGCATGGGAATGCCACCTCTTCTGAGAATGGGGAAGCATAAAATATGATGCCCTTAAAATCAACAGAGGGTTTTCAGGCCGGGAAGCAAGACGCTTCCGGGCTTGAAACAAAGCAGGGCGAGCCGTTCCGGACCGCGGAATCCAACCGGGATGCCGGCGATGAGCAGTGGATGCGCCTTGCCCTCGAAGAGGCCCGCCTGGCTGCGCTGGAAGGAGAGGTGCCGGTGGGGGCGGTAATTGTCCGGGAAAACCGGGTAATCGCCAGGGGTCGCAACCAGTCCATCATCCGCCATGATCCCACGGCCCACGCCGAGATTCTGGCGATCCGGGAAGCGGCGGAAAGAATGAAAAATTACCGGCTCACGGGGATGACCCTCTATGTGACGCTGGAGCCTTGCATTATGTGTGCCGGGGCGATCCTCCAGGCCCGCCTGGCAAGGCTGGTATTCGGAGCGGATGATCCGAAGGGCGGCGCGGTAAGCTCCCTCTACCGGGTGCTTCAGGACGACCGGCTCAATCATTCCGTGGAGGTCGCCGGAGGGATTTCTTCGGCCTGTTGCGCAGAAATTTTAAGTGGATTTTTCCGGGAAAAGAGGATAACATCCTCGCGCTTGAAATCGGGAGCAGCGTATTGATCCTGCGGAGAGGTACCGAAGTGGTCGTAACGGGATCGACTCGAAATCGATTTGGGGG
>CAZKRB010000037.1:0-31637 GCA_964555065.1 uncultured Syntrophus sp. | reverse complement strand
TGATGTACCTGATTCACGCGGCGGGCTTTGTGGCGATCTTCGCCTTCTTCTTCATCCATCTGTACCTGGGAACGGTGGGTTCCCCCGGATCGCTGCCCGCCATGATGACGGGCTGGGTGACGCGGCCCTGGCTGAAGAAACAGCACCCCAAGTGGCTCAAGGAAATGGAGGAAGAGGGCAAGCTGGTGGTTTACGGGGAGGAGAAGTCTTCTTCCCACGGCCACGGCCATTAAGCCCGTGACCGGGTAACGGGATCATCCGATCCGGATTCGAAAGAAAGGGATCCACCCCCAAGGGCGGGTCCCTTTCTTTTTCCCGGAGCAATGATCTGCTTTCTCTCCCGACCACCGCAACCCTCCACGGCCTGGCGCATGCTGATGTTGAAGGAGAGAACTCCGGCACTGCCCGGACGCCCCAAGAACATTCGAACCGCCCCTTTTCCTGTCCCGGCCGTTGTCGAAAACTGGGCGCCTTCCGGATTAATGCCTTGAGCAAACCTCCTTCGATCCCCTATCGGGCCGCTGCCACTCTTTTATCTTTTGCCAAAACTCAGAAATCATGAGAAATTGGCAGGGAGTTTCCTCTCGATATTCATATTCCGTCCCCCTCTTGAAGGGATTTGTGATGACCCATCCCATCAAGGGGGTGTAAACTGGCAGAATAATCTCTGAAAAAGGCCTGTGATGAAGCTTCCTGATCGGACCGTCGCCACCAAACCGGAAAGATTGATGAAATTTGCGCCGTCGCTCTTCACGGTGTGGATCCTGCTGTTTCTCGCACCGCTTTCTTGGGCCGAACCGGTCAAAATTCTCGTTGTTGGACTGGAAGGCGAGGCGCTGAAAAATGTGGAGGCAGCCCTTTCCCTTCCCCCGGGGCTGGTGCGCGACGGAAAGGTGGATCTGCTGTGGTTCGAGCGCTTCGCCGGGCAGGCGGAACAGAATACCCGCAAAGCCTTGGAGCCTTTCGGCTATTACCGGGTAGAGGTTCTGGTTACAACCGAAACGCGGGAGGGAGGGAACCATCTCCTCCGGGTCGAGGTCAATCCCGGGGAACCGGTCCGCGTCGCAGAGGTGAAGGTGAACCTCCGGGGACCGGGCTCCAGGGAAGAAATTTTACAGGAGATGATCAACACTTTTCCCCTCGGGAAGGGGGATGTTCTCCGACATCAGCTCTATGAGCGGGCCAAGGGGGCCCTTCAAGCCAGGACGGTGGAAATGGGTTACCGGGAAGCGAGGTTCACGGTCCATGAGATCCGCATTGACGAATCCCTCTCTTCCTGCCGGATCGAACTTGTCCTGGAAACGGGCGCTCGGCATCATTTCGGTGAAGTAACCATCCAGGGGGCTCCCGATTATCCCGATGCCTTTTTGCGGAGGTATCTGTCTTTCCAGCCGGGAGAGGTCTTTTCTTCCGCCAAGTTCACGGAAACGCAGCGCAATTACCGGAATTCCGAACGTTTCCAGGAAATCAGCGTTTCGGCAAGGGAAAGTCGGATCCCGGAAAACACCGTGCCTGTAGCCATCGAACTGACCCAGGCGCCCTCCCGAAGCCTGCGGACGGGAATCGGCTATGGGACGGACACGGGCGCCCGCTTCACCGCCCGGTGGCGCGACCTGAATCTTTTCCAGCGGGGGCACGAACTTTCGGAAAATCTCTTTATTTCCGAGCAGCTCCAAGGGCTTGCCTCGACCTACGTCATCCAGGGTCTGCCGGATGACAAAAGCTTCCTCTCCACCCAGATCAACCTCCAGCAGGAGGACATCGATGCTTACCGCAGCCGCCTGATCGCCGTAGAACCGGCTTTAAGCCGACGCTTTCGGGACAAGATGGTGGGCACGGCCTATCTACGTCTTCTCTATGAAGACAGCACGATCGGGGACGGGGATTCGCAGTATTTCTCCGTATTGCCCGGCCTTCGCCTGATCGAAGACCGTTATGACAATCCGATCCGCCCCACCCGTGGATTTCACTACGCCCTGGAAGTGCGGGGAACCCACGACTTCATGGGATCGGACATGGGTCTTCTCCAGGGAATCGCCGAGGGGAGCCGCTTGACGCCGCTCCCGTGGGATTTGATCCTCCATACCCGGGCCTCGGCGGGGTTCACGATCCAGAGCGATCCTATCAGCGAAGTGCCCCCGTCGCTGCGCTTTTTTACCGGTGGAGATCAGAGTGTCCGCGGCTATGCCTATAAATCTCTCGCCCCGAAGGATGCCGACGGCGACCTGGCGGGGGGAAAACATCTCCTCACCGCCAGTGTTGAGCTTGAGCGGCCGGTCTATAAAGACTGGAGCCTTTCCGTATTTTACGATGTGGGAAACGCCTTTGACTCTTTCTCATCCTTGCGGCTTCATCAAGGGGCAGGGATCGGCTTGCACTACTATGCCCCCTTTGGCGCCTTGAATCTTTCCGTTGCCCGCCAGATCAACGAGGAGGAACCCTCCTACCGCATCCATTTCACGGCGGGATTCCATCGATGATGCGGCGGAGCCTATTTCTGCCGCTGGGCATCCTGCTGATCGCCATGATGGCGATGGCCTGGATTATTGGAACGACGGCAGGCACCCGCTGGTTACTGGATGCTCTCTACCGCCCGAAGTCCTTTGAACTCAGTGTCCGAACTGTGGAGGGGCGGCTGCTCGATCGGCTGGACCTTGGAGGGATAAGGATCGGCCTGGCACAGCAGACGGTGGAAATCGACAGGCTGCTCCTGGACTTTAAACTTCTCCATCTTCTGCTGGGGCGGATTGATGTCGACAGGCTTTCCGTGAAAGGGCTCCGGATCCGGGATGACAGTCCTCCCTCACCCCTTTCCCTTGACTGGCCCCGTCTGCCCGGTGCGGCAAATTACTTCAAGGGAGAGGTTGCCCACCTGAACGTGGACAGCCTGTCATACCGGAAAGGAGACGAACAACCCGTCGTCGTTCACACCCTCTCCGGCTCCGCCCGCCTTCTGGGCGGACATCTGCACCTGTCGTGCACCCGCGCTTCCCTGCCGTCGGTCCGGATAGAGGGAACGATCGACATGGGCCTGAACGTCCCTTCCCTTGCCGCCGACCTGACCGCGCACCCAAGCGAAGCCGTCGGAGGCCTGGAGCGCTTGGTTCTGCAGACCCGCTTCAAGCCGGCCAGGGAACCTGAACAGGCGGCAGGAGCATTCACGATTGCCGGGAAAGGGAAGAAGACTGGGCCTGAAGCCCCCCCCGTTTGGGCACTGTCCGGCGAAGCGGGAGTGGCGCGGAAGGCGCTCCATTTGCGCAACCTGCGCTTTTCGGGCAAGGATCTGCGGGGCACAGTCACCGGCCATGGGGCCGTCGACTTCACTGCCCTAGACCCCCTGTTATCGATGGAACTCAAAGCCGTCGGCGTCGATCTCACCCCGCAGATCGGCATGGCGACGAATATCCAGGGCGCACTGAGCTTCGTGGGCGCCCCTGCGAACTACCGGGGCCGCTTTGACATCTCCAATACCGGCCCGGGCTGGCGATCCGCCCGCTTCTCCGGAGAATATGCGGGCCATGAAGAGGGGGTGGCGCTCAAAGCCCTGGCGGGGGCGATTCTGTCAGGAACGGTGGGAGGGGACCTGAAGGTCGACTGGAAGGATGGGATCCACCTGGCAGGCGCTCTTCGCGGCCGGAATCTCGACCCAGCAGCCATCACACCCGACTGGAAGGGCCTGATCAACTTCAATCTTGCCGGCAATCTGTTCCAGATAAAGGATGCTCCAATGAAAGGTGCTCTTGAGGGAACCCTCCTCGAGAGCCGCCTCCATGGCCGGGCGTTAACAGGGGATGTGCGCGGGACTTTTGCCGGGGACCTCGTCAAAATAGGCTCCCTGAATCTTAACGGCAAGGGCTTCTCGGTCCACGCGGCGGGCGAGCTGGAAAAGCGGCTGGGCCTGCAGGTGAAGATCGACGATCTTTCCCGGCTTGTTCCGGGGGCATCGGGGACGCTGCATGCCGACGGCTGGGTGCGCCGGTACGAGGGTCGGCTCAGCGGCGCTATCAGCGGGCGGGGACGGGCCCTGGCAGCAAACGGCGCCCGGATCGATTCGACGGACTTCACCGTCCGCATAGGCCCGAAGCAGGACGATCCGCTGCAGGTGAATGCAACGCTGCAAACCGTTGCCTACAATCATTTTCGCGCCCGATTCATTTCTTTGGAAGCGTCGGGCGACGGCAAGCGACACACGATTCAGGCGGCGCTGCGCAACCCCGGCGCCGAAGTTCTGCTCCAACTATCCGGCGGGTACCATGACGGCTGGTGGCGGGGAACCATCCTTCGCTTTTCCGGCCATGACGGTGTCGGGCCCTGGCATCTTGCCGCGCCTGCCACCCTTGCCCTTGGGAAAGAGAGGATCACGTTAGGCTCCCTGGTTTTGACGGGTATGGAGGGAGAACACCTGGGTGCCGGTATCGATCTCTTCCGCCCGGATCTTCGCGGCAGCATGTCCCTGCGCGTAGACGGGTTGAACCTTGCCCGCATCAATGCCTGGTTGGTCGGGGTGCAGGTCTCCGGCGCCGCAAACGGCGAGTTTCGCCTTGATCTGGCCGGCCGGGACCGCTTCACGGTGGCGGCCGGAGCGAACCTCCGGGGAAACGCCAACGCGGAAGGGAAGACCATCACGGTGCAGCGTCTCGATGCGGCCTTAAAAGGAGACGAGCGGAGGCTGAACGGCTCCATTGAGATGCGCCTCGACAGGGAAGGCATCCTCAGCGGTTCTTTGGCTTGCACGTTTCCCGCCCGCTCCTTTACTCCGGACTGGGGAGAGGTGAAGATCAAATGGTCCCATCTCGATCTTTTTCTCTTCCGCCCCTGGCTGCCTCATGAACCAGGCGTCGAAATCCAGGGACACGTGGCAGGCGGCATCACCGGGGTCTTACTTCCGGCAAAGCGGTTCGAGCTCACGGGAACAGCCTCCCTCGCGCAGGGGAAAATCCTCGGGCGCAAGGAAAAGCTTGAAGTCGCGGCCCACATCGACAAGGCGGAGTTCACCTGGTCCTGGCAGGACGACGCACTGAGCGGTTCGGCGATTCTTGCCCTTGCCGAGCATGGGCAGGCCCGGGGACGTTTTCGGCTTCCCATTCCCGCCCACCTCCCCGTGGCCGCCAATCCGCAGGGAAAGGTCGAAGCCCTCCTCACCGGTCAAATCCGGGAAAAGGGACTTCTCACAGCCCTGTTCCCCGGAGTCGTGCAGGAAACCCAGGGCGACCTCAACCTGGAAGCCGCGGTCGGCGGCAGGTGGAACCATCCTCAACTGACGGGGAAAATCGATTTGGCCAAGGCAGGGGCCTATATCCCCTCGGCAGGCATTCACGTGAAGGATCTCCAACTCGCCGGGCATCTCGAACAGGGCGCAATATACATCGATTCGTTCCGTGCGGTCTCCGGTCCCGGCTATCTTGGAGGCACAGCCCTCATCCGGCTGAAGGATCGGAAGGTTTCAGGGTACCGGATTTCGCTGGCGGGCGAACGTTTTCGCACGGTCTATTTCCCGGAGCTCCAGCTGTACAGTTCGCCGCGGCTCACCTTCGAGGGGACACCGGAAAAGCTGACCATCCGCGGCGAGGTGGATCTCCCGGAAGTCCATATTGCCGGATCGCCTGTTCGTGACGTAATCACGCCGAGTCCGGATGTGCGGTTCGAAGGGCGCACCCCGGCCGAACCGGAGAGATTCCCCCTGGATGTCGATCTGCGCGTCCGTGTGGCCCTGGGAAATCGTGCGTTTGTAAAATTGGAGGGAATCGATGCCCAACTGGGGGGAGCACTGCAGTTAACGGCGCTGAACCGTCTCGACCGCATTTCCAGTACCGGCGAGATCCGGGTCGTCAAGGGACGCTTCCAAAGCTACAGCGTGACCCTGGATATCGCTCGGGGGCGGGTCTTTTATGCCGGCGGCCCCATCGACAAGCCCGCCCTCGATGTCCTGGCCCTCCGCAAAGCGGGAACCGTCAAGGCCGGGGTCACGGTCACGGGGACCGTGCAGGCGCCGGTCGTCACTCTGTACTCCGAACCGTCGATGCAGGATGAAGACATCCTGAGCTACATTGTGCTGGGGCGTCCCCTGAACGGCACGGGCGAGCAGGTCGATCTCCTGGCCATGGCCGCCGAAAGCCTCCTGTCGGCGGGCCAGTCCGTTGTCCTTCAGGATAAGATCGCCAACCGTCTGGGACTCAGTTCCTTCGAAATTGCCACGCACGGTGAAAGCGCCTCCGCCTGGGATGCCTACCGGGCGGGTCCCCTCACCTCGGGGGGCGCTGCCGCGGCGTCATCCGAAAGCGACCTCTCTCGAACCATGATGACGATAGGCAAGTACCTGACGCCGAAGCTCTATGTCAGTTATGGGCGTTCCCTCTTTTCCGGCAACAACCTGTTCCTCCTCCGTTATGACCTCCACAGGAACTGGCAGGTTGAAACCCAGACCGGAACCGAAAGCAGCATCGTTCTCTACTACAAAATCGACTTCAAGTAGTTCGGGGCCGCATCACGCAGTGTTCGGCAGGGAGGGATTGTTAACCCGACCGGGGTCAGGAAAAGCAGAGCGGAATTAAAGAGGGAAGCGAGGTTATCCATCGCTGGCGAGCGTCCGCTGCAAGATCTCTCACGCCGCGGGGGGCAAGTTCCATGTCGCGATCTTCGGCTGGCCCGGCATGCCCTTCTCTGAAGATCGCCTATCGGAAATCTCGCCTATTTCAGCAGTTGAACAGAAATCACCGCTCCTTCCGCAAGCGAAGCTTTGCCCTCCGGGATCTCGCCCACGGCCGTCGCCTCGGCAATGGCGTTCAAGCGGACGCGTTTTTTCATGGGATAGAAGTTCGGCAGCCCGTCGCCGAACTCCAGCGTGCCGAAGAAGAAATCCGTCCAGTCGCATTCCCCGTCCTCGATCTCGGAGGCCAGCCGCGCCTTGAGCCGGGGGAGACCCGGGATGGCGTGACCGGAAAGGGCGAGGAGGCCGGGCAAAGCGATCTGCAGAAAACCCATCAGGTTGGAGGGCGGCCCTCCAGCCAGGACGAAGACCGGTTTCTGATCCAGCATCCCGAAGCCCACGGCCTTACCGGGCCCGATGCGGATCCGGTGAAACGCCTCTTTCCATCCCAGTTCCTTGAGGACCAGGGCCACCATGTCGTGGTCTCCCGTCCAGGCTCCGCCACTGGTGATCACCGCATCCGTTTCCTCGGCCATGGTCTTCAAGGCGTCAAAGAGGGCGGCATGATCATCCTTGACGACGGTTGTGCGGCTCTTCATTTGATATCGATTGCACCAGCCCGCCAGGGTCATGATGTTGCTGGCGTACAGTTTCCCTTCCGGCAGAGGATTGCCCGGCTCGACGATTTCATCCCCCGTGCCGATGATGCCCACGAGGGGATTGCTATAGACGGGGATGCGGCTGTGTCCCGCCGCGGCCAGGAGACCGGCCATCACGGGCGATATCTGCCGGCCGGCACGGAGGATGGAGGTCCCGGTGGCGACATCGCTGCCCCGCCTCAGGATATTCTTGGGCTCGGCAAAGAACTCGACCAGCACCTCATCCTTTCCCCTTTTGACGTACTCTTCGGCCACTACCGCGTCTGCACCGGCGGGAATCCGGGCGCCCGTCAAAACCCTGACCGCTGCGCCAGGCCGGACCTCAATATCTTCCTCGCCTCCCGCGGCCATGAAACCGAGAAGGCGCAGCCGGACGGGGTTTTCGGGGGTCGCGTCGGCCACCTCGCGGGCCAGCACCGCGTAGCCGTCTTTGCGGGAGGAATCCATGGACGGAGAATCCACCAAAGCATGAAGATCCGCGGCCGCGACCCGGTCGACGCTTTCCACCAGGGACACCTCCTCTACCGGAAGCGGCTTGATCCCCTCCAGCGTCAAAGACAATGCTTCTTTAAGGCCCAGAGTCATCCCTTTCATATCAACCTTCTTTCTCGATCTCTTTTTAATGGCATGAGAACGAAAAAACGTCCGGATGGATTCCTCTTCTCCCCCCGGCGTTCACCGTTTCCAGATTGTATAGGAGAAACGGAAGGGAATGTAAACATCCTTTCGTTATTTCCAGTCAGGGATTGCGACTTTTTGTCTTTTCATACCGGAAGGATGACGTCCGCCCACGCCCGTTTCCTCGGAAGGAAACCGGTCGACGGAGAATGAAAGTCATGGCTTTCGTAAACCCGCTTCCATAGACCCGAGTCAAGGCAGGAAAGGCACAGGGACCCACCCAAGAGGAGAAGCAGCCGCACGGGATAGGGGTAAGAATCCCGTCCGGCTGCTGAAATCCGCCGAGGTGGGTCCGGCCGGTCAGCGTAAAGAAAAGTCGATTCTACCGGGCTCCCAGGGGAGGCTGACCCGGGAAGATAGAGAATTCAGGAGCCGATTCGTGGGAAGGAACCATTGCGGATCAGGCGCCCGCCTTCGCCATCCAAGCCAACCGTCAGGAGGATCTGTTTGACTTCCTCCGTCGCCTGTTCGACTCCCGAACAGGCCGTGCTCTCCTGAATTCCTTTTTGGGGGCTTTATTTTCCGCCGTCTGCAGGACAGACATTCCCAGAAACAACGAACTCATCACCGTTAATGAAAACCAATGCCAAAGAATTCCTCTTCATGCCTTCAATCTCCTCAGATTTTCTTTTTTTGCGCTCCTATTTCCTGAATTTTCTTCTCGCCCGGATGGTCAGCGGACGCGTCGGCACAGAGGAGACCCACTGCATCCGCCCGGCATCTCCGGCAATGGTACATCTGTGGGATGTGCAGCGAAGCCAGATCGCGAAGGCGGTTTATCTCCGCATCCGTGGCGCTTTCCAGCCGTTCAAAGGGCGTATCGGGAACAGGGATCACGGGGATGCAATTCATGAGATCTGCCCCCAGGTCCGCGGCCTCTGCGGCAATCATCCCCACATGTTCCGAATTGATGCCGGGCAGAACGACCGTATTGATTTTGACGATGAGTCCCCGTTCCTTCGATCGCCGCACCGCCTTCCGCTGGCGGGCGAGAAGGAACTCGGCCGCGCGAATCCCGCGCATGAGGACATGGTCCTTTTGGACCCAGGCGTAAATCCGCTGACCGATCACAGGGTCGACGGCGTTGATCGTGACCGTGACGTGGGTAACGCCGACCTCTGCCAGATCGTCGACGTAGTCGGCGAGGTTCAACCCATTGGTGGAAAGGCACAGCAGCAGATCGGGATACCGTGAGCGCACGATGCGCAGGGCCTCCAGGGTTCGCTCCGGCTCGCAGAGGGGATCGCCGGGGCCGGCGATGCCGATGACGGAAATATCCGCCCTTTTCCCCAGGACTCTTTTCAAGTAACTCAGGACATCCGCCGGCTCAAGGATGCCCTGGGTAACCCCGGGACGGCTTTCGTTGGCGCAGTCATAGAGGCGATTGCAGAAGTTGCACTGGATGTTGCACCGCGGCGCCACGGGCAGGTGAATCCTTCCCCAGCGCGCCTTCGCACTCCCATAAAAGCAGGGGTGATCGGAAACCGCTCTTTTTTCACAAACTCCTGACTGAATCATGTCATTTCCGCTTTCTGCCGAATTTGATGGCATCAACGGGGCAGGAATTCAGGCAGTCGCCGCAGTTCGTGCAGTTTGTTTCATCAGGACGGCTCCCCATTTCGCAGATTTTCAGGCAGGCATTGCAGTCGTTGCAGGCGCTCGTTTTGAAAACCCGGAAGAGGGAAATCCGCTTCAGAAGTTCCAGCACCCCGCCCGTGGGGCAGGCGAAGCGGCACCAAAGATTGGCAATGACCAATCCCGCAGCCACCAGACCGAGCACGGCAAAGGTGCGGACCAGCCAGTACGGGCCGGCGTGCTCGAAGGAGAGGCGGATCGCGCTCCAGAATTCGCCGACGCGGATCGGGATCATCGACCGGGGGTTTTCCATCCCCAGCCAGAGCCCCAGGGCGACGATCAGCCCCAGCAGAAGCCCCAGGGGAGCAATCTTCGTCAAGCCGTTGCGAAGACGCAGCTTCAGAAGCGACAGCTTGCCGATCAACTGGTTCACCAGTCCGCCGGGACAGACCCAGCCGCAGAACGCCCGCCCGACGAGAACGGCCGAAAGGGGCAGGAGCAGCCAGAAGCCCCAGAAGAGCGACGTGATCCTTCCCCAGCAGGTGATGACCGGACAGGATTCGCAGTTTACAAAGGGAACGAGGAAGGGGCAGCGAAAAATGCCATAGAACGTCCACGGACCCAGGACAGCCAGCATCCCGGTCTGGGCCAGCCTGCGGACCCAGGGGAAACGATAGCCCTTCTTTCCTTTTTCTCCGGCATCAGACATCCTTCACCCCCAGCTTTTCAATCAGCATCCGCCCTCTGTCGGACGCGGCGGGGATGAATCCCTGTCGTTCCAGGATGGCCTGGGCCTGTTCGGAACAGAGGAAATTGACGTAGTCGTCTGCCAGGGCGCGATCCTTGGCATACTTCATCACACCGATCGTAAAGGTGAGCGGCCCGGGAGGGAAGAGCTTCTCCGGAATGGGAATGACTTCCACCTTGCCTTCGAATCTCGCCATCCGGGTCAGCCGCCTCTCCACAATGGAGCCCTTTCCTTCACCGGCGATGATCTCAGGCATCATCTTGACGACGCAGGTCTCCTTCTCCACGGTATTCTTGAGCACCGCCTGGGCGATGCCCGCTTTTTTCAGGATGCCCATGACTGCATCGCCCCCGGGAGGGGAGGCGCCAAGGGGCAGAATGATTGGCACGCCGGGGCGGGCCAGATCTTCCACGGACTTTATCCCGGCAGGATTCCCCAGGGGAGTGATCAATACATATTCCGTGAAGCACAGGGGGCGGAAATAAACCATCTTGCCGGTCGCCCGCAACTGCTTGGCCAGTTTCAAGACGCGCCCGGCAAAGACTTCCGTTTCCGCATCGCCGAGCAGGGATTTTCCCAGCGCGCCCGCAAAGGCACCGGTATAGGCGACTTTGATCCCCGTCTTCTCCCCATAAGCGTTATTGATTCCCATGAAAGCCTCTGAAAGACCGCCACAGGACCAGACCTGAAGCGTGTCGGCCTGGAACCGCCCCGCGGTCAGAGCACCAGGAGACAGCGTCGCCGCCGCGGCCACGGTCGAGGCCATCGCACCCTTCAGAAAAGCCCTTCTTCCGATCCCTTCCGTCTCTTTATCCATCTTCCCTCTCGTTTCTTTCCTGCATGGTTGCCTTTGATCACAGCGGAAAGGACTCATCCTTGCCGTCACAAAATCCACTCGCTGCGGACAAATGGCCGAAAGCAACTACATCCCTTGATTCAGCTGATTCAGCCACTGCTTATATAGTCATCACTTATATGTCAATTTCATAATTGTTATAGATGCTCTCGCCACATCACGTTTTTGAATTCCTCCAAATTGTTGAACACCGGGTATTAGGAACTTGCCGGGTTTGATGCCGAACCTGCCGGTCTGCGGGTTTTACCTGGCGGCGAGGATAAAAAAGAAGTTCCCGTCTCTTATACTTTGTGGCTTATTATAACTATAATGAATTTGACATATTCTATTTTAACATGCGATAGGAACGTAACCGTGGGATGCAAGCTTATTGAATTGCCTCCCGGATAGGCGGGCGTCCCTGGAAAAATGCTTTGAGAAGGGGGAACGATTATGCCTTTGGTAACGATTAAACTGATTGAAGGTGTTTATTCTCAGGAGCAGAAGCAGGAGATGATCAAACGGATGACCGATACGATGGTTGATCTGGAAGGCGAGCACATGCGCCCGATAACCTGGGTCGTCATCGAGGAAGTGAAAAGTGGCGACTGGGGCGTCGGCGGCAAGGCCTTTTCCTGCGCGGATGTCAAAGCGCTGGGCGAAGCATGCGGCGAAAAGAAGTAAAGAAAGGCCATTCCATCATCAGAGTACTTTCCACAGGCAGCCGCCTTAACCTGATTCCGGTCCGGCGATATTCAGGCGCTACCGAGGAAGAATCGATCAATAAAAGAACATGAACAGATTAATGACATTTTTTTCACAGCAGATATGAAGTGACGGTAGAGAACCTGGACGGCTCTCTACAGAACACTTTTCCGCTCCTTTCCCACCGCAGACCGAATAGGCTCCGACCTGTCTGCCGCCGCTGGGAAAGCAGCGGCAGACAGGGAGAAAGCCATGTTTGGTCTTCCAGCTCCAAACCGCATTCCCCAAAGATCAGTCTTCTCAAATCGTTAATGTTCCCTCATGTTCCAGGCGCTCTTTGCGCCTGTGCATCCGGCGCGTCTCTATCCGTGAACGCCGCTCATCGGCAATCATAGACTGATTTGGCTGCAGGGGGAATTTTAAAACCTCATTTTATAAGGAAAGGATATAGAGAATTGGACAAGGAACAAATCGAACAGCTCTGCAAAAGTTTTACGAAGAATGATTTTGGAGACATCATGGTGGTCGGCGGCGGGATCAGCGGTATCCAGGCGGCGCTTGACCTGGGTACGGCAGGGTTCAAGGTTTACCTCGTGGATAAGTCTCCGACCATCGGCGGTCATATGTCTCAGCTTGACAAGACCTTTCCCACCAATGACTGCTCCATGTGTATCGAATCCCCCAAATTTGTGGAATGCAACAGGCATCCCAATATCGAGATTCTGTCCTATACGGAAGTGGAAAGCGTCGAGGGAAAAGCGGGCGACTTCAGCGTAACCCTGGTCAAGAAACCCCGATACGTCGACGAAACAAAATGCACAGGTTGTACGGTCTGTGTCGAGTATTGCCCGATTCAATACCCGGATCCCTTCAACCAGAATATCTCTTCGAATAAAGCCATCCATATCTACTTCGCTCAGGCCATTCCCCTTAAATCTTACATCGATGACAGTTGCCTTTACCTTAAAGAGCAGAAATGCACCCTCTGCCAGAGGGTGTGTGGGGCCCGGGCCATCGATTTCAGGCAAAAGCCGGAGAAGATGGAAATCAATGTCGGGGCGATTCTTCTATCACCGGGCATCGAGGCCTACGATCCCGGGGCCCGGGAGGAATACCGCTATGGCGAGTTTGCCAACGTGGTCACCGCCCTGGATTATGAACGGCTTCTCTGCGCCACCGGACCTTATGAAGGGGAAATCCTGCGCGCCTCCGACCTGAAGCATCCTCACAACATCGCCTGGATTTCCTGTGTCGGTTCCCGACGGGTCACCGAGGGCGACAACAGCTACTGTTCCGGCGTCTGCTGCACCTACACCCAGAAACAGGTGATTCTGACCAAAGACCATGACGATGGGGCTAAATGTACGATCTTCCACAACGATATCCGTTCCTTCGGCAAGGACTTCGAACGCTTCTACCAGAGAACGGAGAACCTTCCCGGAATCCGCTTCGTCCGGAGCTACGCCTCCATCGTTCAAGAGGATCCGGTGACGCGGAATGTAACGTTGCGGTACACGACCCCCGAGGGCGTCCAGGAGGAAGCATTCGATATGGTGGTCCTGTCCGTCGGCCTGGTTCCTCCCGCCAGGGCGGACAAGCTGGCCCGGATATTCGGCATCGAACTCAACGAACATGGATTCTGCAAAACCAGTCCCGCCAATCCTCTGGAGACGACGCGTCCGGGAGTCTTTATCAGCGGGGCTTTCGCGGGCCCCATGGATATCCCCGAGTCGGTGCTGGGCGCCAGCGGAGCCGGCTCCCTCTGCGGCGAACTTCTTGACTACCGGCGCGGCAAGCTGTCCCAGGAAAGGGTTTATCCGCTGGAAAGGGATGTCTCAAAGGAGGAGCCCAAGGTGGGCGTCTATGTGTGTCATTGCGGGGCCAATATCGGCCGAGTGGTGGATATTCCTTCCACGGTGGAATATGCCCGGAGGCTGCCCAATGTCGCCCATGCGGAAGAGAGCCTCTTTATCTGCTCCACCGAGGCTGCCCAGCGCCTGGCAAACTCGATCCAGGAGAAAGGGCTCAACCGCGTGGTGGTTGCCGCCTGCACCCCGCGAACCCATGAGCCGCTCTTCCGGGACACGCTCCGGGAAGCGGGGATCAATCAATATTTCTTCGAGTTTGCCAATATTCGAGAGCATTGTTCCTGGGTCCATTCGAAAGAAAAGGAGGCCGCCACCGAAAAGGCGCAGGATTTAGTCAGGATGTCGGTCGCCCGGGCCTGTCAATTGGAACCCCTGCAGGAATTTAACCTGCCCGTCGACAAAAGCGCCCTGGTCGTCGGGGGAGGCATCGCCGGCATGACCAGCGCGCTCTCCATCGCCAACCAGCAGCACGAGGTGCATCTGGTTGAAAAGGAAGCGGATCTGGGAGGAATGGCCAGGAGGATCCATTACACCCTGGAGGGGATGGATGTTCAGGCCTATCTGCAGGATCTGATCCGGCAGGTTTATCGGCACCCCTTGATTCATGTGTATACGAACGCCACCATTCCCGAGGCGACGGGCTATGTGGGAAACTTCGTCACCAAGGTGCGTTCCAACCGGGGACTGACGGAGATCCATCACGGAGCGACCGTCATCGCCATCGGCGCAGAAGAATACAAACCCACGGAATACCTGTACGGGCAGGACGGGCGGGTATTGACCCAGCTGGAGCTGGAGGAAAAGATTGCCGGGGCGGACGAAAAGGTCGCCAATGCCCAGGGGGTGGTGATGATCCAGTGCGTAGGCTGCCGAAACGAAGACCGCAACTACTGCGCCCGGATCTGCTGCAGCCATGCCGTCAAGAATGCCCTGAAGCTCAAAGAACGGAACCCTGAAGTCGAAATCTCCATTCTCTTCCGGGATATGAGAACCTATCGTTACTTTGAGGATTACTACCGGGATGCGTCAGAAAGGGATGTCAAGTTCATCCGCTATGAACCGGAAAATGCACCGCAGGTGGAAGCGGTCGAAGAGGAAGGCAGACCGGTCTTGCGGGTGACCGTGGCCGATCCGATTTTAGAGCAGACGCTGGCCCTGGATGCCGATTATGTCGTTTTATCCGCCGCCACGATTCCCGCCGCGGCAAGCCAGGAAGTATCCCGCTTGTTCAAGGTCACTCTGGGTCCTGATGGATTCTTCACGGAAGCCCATGTCAAACTGAGGCCGGTGGACTTTGCCGCGGAAGGCATTTTCCTGTGCGGGACGGCCCATTATCCCAAGCATCTCTCGGAAACGATTTCTCAGGCTTATGGCGCCGCCGGGAGGGCCATGGTCCTTCTCTCCCAGGATTCGGTCATCGCATCCGGTTCTGTCTGCGAAGTGAAGGAGAGTGACTGCATCTCCTGCGGGGCCTGCATCACGGCCTGCTCCTATGGCGCCATCGAGTTTTACCAGTCGCCCCAGGGCAGAAAGGCCAGGGTGAATGCGGTTCTGTGCAAAGGCGATGGCCTCTGCAACGCAAAATGCCCGACCAATGCAATCCAACTGAAGCACTATACCGATGAAGAAATTTACCATCAGCTTGATGCGGAGATTCCGATCTCGCGGGAGAGCGTTTACGAACATAGCCAGGCTGCTATGTAACAAAGGAGGAGAAACAAGATGGATACGGGATCTTTCAAACCGAGAATCGTTGGCTTTCTGTGCAACTGGTGCTGCTACGGAGGGGCGGATCTCTGCGGCGTATCACGTTTTCAATATCCCCCGTACATCCGGGTGATTCGATTGATGTGCTCCGGCAGGGTCGACCCGGCCTTTGTGCTCCGGGCTTTCGCTAACGGAACAGACGGGGTGTTTATCGGCGGCTGCCATATCAATGACTGCCATTACAATACCGAAGGGAATTACGACGCCTACGGCATGGTGCAGATGCTGAAGAAGCTCCTGGGGCACATCGGCATCGACCCGGAAAGATTGAGGCTGGAATGGGTTTCGGCCGGCGAGGGGATCCGCTTCGCGGAGATCATGAATGAATACGGCGGCACGATCAAGGCATTCGGCCCTCTCGGCCAAAAGGAGGGACTGACGGAAGTTCAATTGAAATCTCGAATCGAAGCCTTGATAAAGATTATCCCTTATCTCAAGCTGGTGGAGAGGGAGCGGCTGCGGCCAGCGGTCCGAACGGAGGCGGGGTATCATCAATACTTCACCAGTGACGAGTTCAACCAGTTATTCCGTGAGCTTGTCGTCGAAAAACTGGCCCTGGCCCAAATCATGTCCCTCCTGCGGGAAACTCCCCTGCCTACGGTTAAAATTGCTGAAGTCCTCGGAATGACTCCCTCTGAGGCATCAGGTCACATGAACAACGCATCAAAGCATGGATTTGTGCGGTATGACGTGAGTCAGAACGCTTATACCATTGCCTGATTTGAAAGAACAGGCATCCGGCCTTTTTTGCCTGTCCGGAGAGATGGAGGGATCCATCCCTCCGGACAGGATGGAGGGACTGAGTCCGGCAACGCTTGGGTTCATCCTGACAAACCAAATAGAAGCAACGGAATTCCGTTGCAAAAGGAGAGAGGGATGTTTGAAGTTTCGGCAAAAGCGGGGGAGAAAATCCGGGAGTATTTAAAGAATGTCGAAGAAATCCATCCCATCAGGCTCATGCTGACCGAGGGAGGCTGCTCCGGTCCCGCACTGGGAATGTCTCTGGATGAGCCAAGAGAGGGCGATCAGGAATTCCATGAGCATGGGATTACCTTCCTGATGACCAAAGATCTCTTTGAACAGGTCAAACCCGTCACCATAGATTTTACTGAAACATCCTGCGGGTCTGGATTCCGTGTAAGTTCTTCGCTGGATGCCGGCGGTTGCGGCAGCGGTGGCTGCTGCGGGTCCTGCAGTTAACAAACAAGGCCGGGTGAATACGTGAGGAGGAACAGGGATGAATCGTGAAGGATTTTCAAGCACCAGCCGATTTATCGCCACGGAATATCTGAAAGTGGATCCCCTTGTTCTGGAAGAGGTCATAGAAAGATTACTGCGAGTTGAAGAAGAACTGACAGGAGAGTTTCTGCGCATCGGGGAAACCTATTACCTGACTCCCAAGGGACTGAAAATCTTTGCTTCGTATATGACCATCGCCGGGAATAGAGTCCCTGGCGCAAATCAAGACAATGTCGACCGATTATGGGATGACCTGATCAAAATGGGGTTGATCGACAGCAGTCTCTATTTGCGGTTGGTAGCCCGCGGGCTGATGTCGAAGAAGAAGGGCTAAAGTAATAATATCATAATGAGGAATATCGGTATGTTGACTTTACCTTACACAAAGCGGATATGAGGCGATTCTAGAGAACTTGGACGGTTCTCTAGAATCCGCCTTTCCACTCCACTCCTTTCCTTCCGCAGACCAAATAGGCCCGTACTGTCCTGCCGTTGAGAAAGCGGTGGAGTACGGGGAGAAGGCCTCGTTTGGTCGTCCAGATCCAAACCGCATTTCCCCAAAATTAATTCCTTGAAAAACGAGATGTCACCGGATGTTTCGCGCACTTTTGCGCCTCTTTACCGGAACCAGGCCATATAACGAACATATTAAAAGAAGGGGTATGGAGAAATGGAAAAAGAGCAAATTGAACAACTGTGCAGAAGTTTAACGGACCGTAATTTTGGCGACGTCATGGTTGTCGGGGGAGGGATCAGCGGCATCCAGGCTGCCCTCGATCTCGGCACGGCAGGGTTCAAGGTCTATTTCGTCGAGAAATCGCCGACCGTCGGCGGAAAGATGGCCCATCTCGACAAGACCTTTCCCACCAACGACTGCTCCATGTGCATCGAATCTCCCAAGTTTGTCGAATGCAAGCGGCATCCCAATATCGAGATGATCACCTATGCCGAGGTGGAGAGTGTCGAAGGGGAAGCGGGCGACTTCACCGTCACCGTCGTGAAGAAGGCCCGGTATATTGACGAGAGCAAGTGCACGGGCTGCACCACCTGCGTGGAATACTGCCCGGTCGTGTATCCCGATAAATTCAACCAGGAGATCTCGAAGAACAAGGCCATCCATATCTACTTCGCTCAGGCCATTCCCCTGGTTCCCTATATCGACGAGAGCTGCCTGTATCTCAAAGAGAAGAAGTGCCAGATCTGCGTCGGCGTCTGCCAGTCCAAGGCCATCGATTTCAGTCAAAAGCCGGAAAAGGTGGAAATCAAGGTCGGGGCGATGATCCTGTCTCCGGGTATTGAGGCCTATGATCCCCGGGCAAAGGAGGAATACCACTACGACGATTTTGCCAACGTGGTTACCGGTCTTGACTACGAGCGGCTCCTCTGCGCCACCGGTCCCCATGAAGGGGAAATATTGCGCGCCTCCGACCTGAGACATCCCCACAATGTGGCCTGGATTCACTGTGTTGGTTCCCGGCGGGTTACCCCGGGCGACAACAGCTACTGCTCCGCGGTCTGCTGCACCTACACCCAGAAACAGGTGATTCTGACCAAGGATCATGACGACGGCGCCCATTGTACGATCTTCCATAACGATATCCGCTCCTACGGCAAGGATTTCGAGCGGTTCTACCAGCGGACGGAGAACCTCCCCGGCATCCGCTTTATCCGCAGCTATGCCTCCATCGTCCGGGAAGACCCGGTCACGAAGAATGTGACGGTTCGATACACGACTCCTGAAGGCGTCAAAGAGGAAGAATTCGACATGGTGGTCCTTTCCGTCGGCCTGGTTCCTCCCCGCAATGTAGAAAAAATTGCCCAGGCCTTCGGAATTGAACTCAACGAACACGGATTCTGCAAAACCGGCCCCGCCAATCCCCTGGAAACGACCCGCCCGGGCATCTTTGTCAGCGGCGCTTTCATCGGTCCCATGGATATTCCCGAGGGGGTGCTGGGGGCCAGCGGGGCCGGTTCCATGTGCGGCGAGATCCTCTCCTACCGGCGCGGAAACCTCTCCAAGGCAAGGGTCTACCCCCCGGAAAAGGACGTCTCGCAGGAGGAGCCGCGGATCGGCGTCTATGTCTGTCACTGCGGGGCCAATATCGGCCGGATCGTCAATGTTCCGCAGACGGTTCAATATTCCCTGACCCTGCCCCACGTGGTTCATGCTGAGGAAAGCCTCTTCATCTGCTCGACGGAAGCCGCGGCCATGCTGGCAAAGGACATCGAAGAAAGAGGGCTCAACCGCGTGATCGTCGCCGCCTGCACTCCGAGGACCCATGAGCCGCTCTTTCGCGACACCCTCCGGGAAGCGGGAATCAACCAGTATTACTATGACATGGCGAATATCCGCGAGCATTGCTCCTGGGTCCACTCGAAGGAAAAGGAGGCGGCCACGGAGAAGGCGGAGGATATCATCCGGATGTCCGTTGCCCGCGCCCATTTTCTGGAACCCCTGCAGGAATTCGATCTTCCCGTCGACAAGAGGGCGCTGGTCGTCGGCGGCGGCATTGCCGGCATGACGGCCGCCCTGTCCATCGCCAAGCAGAGACATGAAGTCTTTCTGGTGGAAAAGGAGAAAGAGCTGGGAGGAATGGCGAAACGCCTCCATTACACTCTGGAAGGTCTGGATGTGCAGGCCTATGTTCAGGATCTGATCCGACAGGTTAACCAGAATCCCATGATCCATGTTTACACCGCTGCAACCCTTCCGCAGACGACCGGCTATGTAGGGAACTTCATCACGACGGTGCAGTCTCCCCGGGGAATTTCGGAGATCAAACATGGAGCCACCGTTATCGCCATCGGCGCCGATGAATACAAACCCACAGAATACCTCTATGGGCAGGATGAGCGGGTGATGACCCAACTGGAGCTGGAAGGACGGATCGCGGGGGGGGAAGAGAAGATCACCAATGCTGAGAGCATGGTCATGATCCAGTGCGTAGGCTGCAGAAATGAGGACCGGAATTACTGCTCCCGGATCTGCTGCAGCCATGCCATCAAGAATGCCCTGAAGCTGAAGGAGAACAATCCCCGGATGGAAATCTCCATTCTTTTCCGGGATATGAGAACCTATCGGTATTTCGAGAATTTTTACCGGGATGCTTCCGAGAAAGATGTTAAGTTCGTCCGCTATGAGCCGGAAAATCCCCTTCAGGTGGAAGCCGTTGAAGAGGAGGGAAGGCCGGTTCTGCGGGTGACCGTGGCCGATCCCATTTTGAAGCAGAACCTTGCCCTGGATGCCGATTTCCTCATCCTGTCAGTCGCCACGGTTCCCTCGGCGGAAAGTCAGGAAATATCCAACAAATTCAAGGTATCCCTGGGACCGGATGGTTTCTGCCAGGAAGCCCATGTCAAACTGCGGCCTGTCGACTTCGCCGCAGAAGGGATTTACCTCTGCGGAATCGCCCACTATCCCAAGCATATCTCGGAAACGATCGCCCAGGCCTATGGCGCCGCCGGGAGGGCCTTGACCCTGCTGGCCAACGATACCGTGGTCGCCTCGGGTTCCGTCTGCTCGGTGAATGAGAAGATGTGCATGGCCTGCGGAGCCTGCATCCCGGCCTGTACGTACGGTGCGGTGGAGTTCAAGGAAACCAAGCAGGGCAAAAAGGCCTCGGTCATCCCCGTCCTCTGCAAGGGGTGCGGCCTGTGCAACTCCAAATGCCCGACCGGGGCGATCCAACTGAAGCATTATACCGATATCGAGCTTCTGAACCAGATCGACGCGGCGGGTTCCAAGGAACCGGTTCTCGGGGCTGCCGAAGCGGCGCTGGCAGAGGCGTAGCTAAAGAAACCAATCCATATCACCGGTATGGCCAATTTAAGGAGGTATAACAAGAATGAGTGCGGACGCAAGTTTTAAACCAAAGATGCTGGGGATTATCTGTAACTGGTGCTGCTACGGCGGTGCGGACCTTTGTGGGGTTTCCCGTTTTCAATATCCCACTTACATAAGATTGATCCGGGTGATGTGCTCCGGAAGAGTGGACCTAAAATTCATCTTCCGGGCTTTCCTGACCGGACAGGACGCGGTGTTTGTCGGCGGTTGTCATATCAACGACTGCCATTACAATCCGGAGGGAAACTACGATGCCATGAGCATGGTGCACCTTTGTAAAAAATTATTGGAACACATCGGAATCAACCCCAAGAGATTACGGCTGGAATGGGTGTCCGCCGGGGAAGGAATCCGCTTCGCTCAGATCATGAATGAGTACGCCAGACAAGTGGAAGAGTTAGGGCCTCTGGGCAGCAGCGAAGGCATTGATGAGGCTGAGTTGAAGACCAGACTGGAAGAAATGGCAAAGCTCATTCCCTACTTCAAACTGGCAAAGATGAAGGAACTGGCGCTGCATGATCATGATGAGAAAGCCTATGAGAAACTTTTCACCACCGAGGAGGTGGAAAGGCTGATTCGCGAAGCGCCATCATATTACATTGATCCGGAAAAGTGCCAGGCCTGTATGACCTGCGCCCGGAAATGCCCAGTAGACGCGATTATCAGCGCCAAGGGGCAGGTCCATGTGGTGGATCAGGATAAGTGCATCAAATGCGGGACCTGCTTTGCTGCCTGCCCGCCTAAATTCGGCGCGGTGACGAAACTCGTTGGTATGCCCGTACCGCCTCCTCTTCCCGAAGATCAGAGAACGGTCGTCAGAAAGAGCAAAGAAGCAACGGCATAAGAGACCGAGACATTTTTCCCACGTAGCAGCGACGATTCGATTTCGTCCAGAGTGACTGTGCGAATTGAAACACTGTAGTTGTTTCTGAATGAACGGGTAAGAGATTTACGAATGCAACCATCAACAAGCGGTCACGTGGGAAGCTTTGTCATCGGGCATGAGGCCGGCCGGGGACTTTTGGAGATAATACGGGCGCCACGGGCATTGATGTGGGTGCGGACGAATATAAAGTCACGGACTGCCTTTATGGGCAGGATGAACTGGTCATGACTCAATTTGAGCTGGAGGATAAGATTTCCAATAGAGATGAGAAGGTTGTTCATGCCGGGAGTCTGGTGATAATCCAGTGCGTGGGATGCAGAAGCGCGGACAGAAATTACTGTGCCCGTATCTGTTGCCGCAATGCCGTCAGGAATGCCTCGAAGCTAAAGGAAATCAACCCCCGGATGGATATCTACCTTCTCTTCAGGAACAAGAGTGCCTTTGGATTCAGCAAGAATGATTACCGGAAACTGGCGGATAAGGATATAAGGTTCATCTGCTATAAGTTGCATAATATTCCCAAGGTGGAAACCCTTGAGGAAAGTGGTCAATCCGGGTTAAGGGTTTCCCTGGCAGATCCTGTTTCCGGTTACAGGCTGGTGATTCATGCGGATGCACTTGCCCTGGTTGCCCCCATCGTTGATTCCGTAGGAGGGTGAAAATTACCGATTTATTCAAGGTGACTTTTGGAACAGCGGTTTTCCATCCGTCAGCCCGCGTCATCCCATCTCTGTGATTCCTGGAATTCCAACAAGAAGGGCTCATGCCGTGCCGCATGAGCCCTTCTTGCGTCATTGCTGAGCCTCCTATCAGGCCAATCCCCCCTGTCCATATCTCTGTTTGTTCCCGATATCTTTCGTTGTAAAATTGACGATGGAACAAGTCCGCGCGGCGAGGGCCGTGCTATGTCATAGTTGACATAAGTTTTTAATATTATTTAACTTATTGACACGCATTGCGAAAGAATATATAGGAATCATCGTTCCTTAAGTTATTGATAAGAGGTCCCGTCTGTCAAGGATATTTAGACACTTACCGCTCTGATCTCGATCCCGCAGTGGAAGAGCCCGATAAAACGGGAAGAGAAATAATCAGGAAAATGAACATGCTAACTTTACTATGTAAACAACGGATATGAAGCCGCTCTAGAGAACTTGGACGGTTCTCGACAGAGTGTTTTCCCGCCCCTTTCCCACCGCAGACCGAATAGGTCCCGACCTGACCTGCCGCTGAGAAAGCGGTGGTGTACAGGGAGGAAGCCATACCTGGCTGTTTAGATCCAGATCGCATTCCCCCAAAAATTAATCTTCTGAAAATGTGACATTCCCGGATGTTTTGCGCGTTATCGCGTCTTGAGACATGAGGGTTTTCTGTCCGTAAGCGCTGATTCCCCCGGCATTTTGGGGTCTTCTGCGTCGCTTCTACGGAAATGCCTGTTTTTAGAAAACATCGCAGCAAACCAGCATTGTGTACTCCGATCTGCCGTTTCTAAAGAGGTTTTCCATGAAGGGCAGACATCGGGTGTTGCCGGAAACGGTGGCGCCTCCCGGACTTGGAAAGGAGAAAACGATGAAAAGGCTTAATTTTATTGAAAGGAGTGTAGGGCCATGGATGTAAGTAGGAGAGGATTTCTGAAGATAGCCGGCGGCACCCTGGCTGCCGGCGGCATCGGCTTCAGGCCTGCATGGTCGCATGCTGAGCCTTTGAAAATTCAGTATGCCAAAGAGTACACCACGATCTGCCCTTACTGCGCGGTGGGATGCAGCATCATCGTTTCCGTGCGGAACGGCAAGGTCATCAATACGGAGGGAGATCCGGACAGCCCCATCAACAAGGGCGCCCTCTGTACGAAAGGCGGATCCATCTATCAGATGGCCGTCAACGCCAACCGCCTGGATAAGCCCCTCTACCGGGCGCCCTATTCCACGGAGTGGAAAGCGGTGGAATGGGACTGGGCCCTGGAAAAGATCGCCCGGAACGTCAAGACCAGCCGGGACAAGAGTTTCAAGAGCACGAACGACAAAGGCGAAGTCGTCAACAGGACGGAGGGCATCGCCTCCGTGGGCAGCGCCGCCCTGGATAACGAAGAGCTTTTTGCTTTTCAGAAATTCCTGCGAGGGCTGGGGCTGGTTTATATCGAACACCAGGCGCGCCTCTGCCACAGCTCCACCGTACCCGCCCTGGCGGAGTCCTTCGGACGCGGCGCGATGACGAATCACTGGATCGATATCCGTAACAGCGACGTGATTCTGATCATGGGCAGCAACCCCGCCTCCAATCACCCCATCGCCTTCAAGTGGATCACGGCCGCCATGGAAAAAGGAGCCAAGGTGATCTGCGTGGACCCCCGCTTCACCCAGTCGGCGGCGAAGGCCCACGTCTACGCCCCCTTGCGCTCCGGGACGGACATCGCCTTCCTCGGCGGCATGATCAAGTACATCCTGGACAACAAGCTCTATTTCGAGGAGTACGTGAAGAATTACACCAACGCCACCTTCCTCGTGAATCCCGAATTCAAGCTTCCGGGAGACAACAACGGGGTCTTCTCGGGGTTGACGGACAACAAGTACGACAAGGCAACCTGGTCTTACCAGACCGATGCCGCCGGCATCATCCGCAAAGACCCTACGATGCAGGATCCGAACTGCGTTCTCCAGCTTTTGAAGAAGCACTATGCCCGCTATACGCCGGAAATCGTCACCGAAATCACCGGAACGCCCACAGAAAAGCTTCTGGAAATCTACAAGCTCTACGGTTCCACGGGAAAGCCGGACAGGTCCGGCACGGAGCTCTACGCCATGGGCTGGACCCAGCATACCGTCGGCGTCCAGAATATCCGGACCATGTGCATGATCCAGCTTCTCCTGGGAAACATGGGCATCCCCGGCGGCGGGGTGGCGGCCATGCGCGGCGAGTCCAATGTCCAGGGATCCACGGACTACGGCCTCCTCTTTCACATCTGGCCGGGATACCTGAATACGCCCAAGGCGTCGATGAAAACCCTGGCGGAATACAACGAGAAGGAAACGCCGACCACGAAGGAACCAAACAGCCTCAACTGGTGGAAGAACAAGCCCAAGTATGTCGCCAGCTTCCTCCGTTCCATGTACGGCACGAATGCCACCCTGGACGAGGCCTACGATCTGCTGCCCAAACTCGACGACGGGGTCAACTACTCCTGGCTGATGCTCTTCGACCAGATGTACAAGGAGAAATTTACGGGCTTTTTCGCCTGGGGCATGAATCCCGCCTGCAGCGGCGCTAACTCCAACAAGGTTCGCCAGGCCATGGCGAAACTGGACTGGATGGTCAACGTCAACCTCTACGACAACGAGACCGGCTCTTTCTGGCGCGGCCCCGGCATGGACCCGAAGAAGATCAAGACGGAGGTCTTCATGCTGCCCTGCGCCTCCTCCGTGGAGAAGGAAGGCAGCATCACCAACAGCGGCCGGTGGATGCAGTGGCGTTACAAGGCCATCGATCCGCCCGGCGTGGGTCTTCCCGACGGCGACATCTGCTCGGAGCTCTACTTCAAGATCAAAGAGCTCTATGAAAAGGAAGGGGGGCCCCACCTGGAGGCTCTGACCAAACTTACCTGGCCCTACGGAACAAAAACCTTTACCGGTCACTTTCACTTTGACCCCCATGCCGTGGCCAAAGAGATCAACGGGTTCTTCCTCGAAGACAAAACCGTGGAGGATCCCACGAAGAAAGGCACGTTCAAGGAGTTCAAGAAGGGCGATCCCGTGCCGGCCTTTGCCTGGCTGCAGGACGACGGGTCCACGTCTTCCGGCTGCTGGGTCTACTGCGGTTCTTACGCGGACAAGGGAAATTTGGCCGCCCGTCGAGACGGCAAAAAGGACCCGACAGGCCTTGGCCTTTATCCCGAATGGTCCTGGTGCTGGCCGGTCAACCGGCGCATTCTCTACAGCGGCGCCTCCGTCGATCTCACCGGAAAGCCCTGGAGTGCCAATAAGACCACCATTACCTGGAACGGCGAAAAGTGGGTTGGCGATATTCCTGACGGTGTGGGCGATCCCGGCTCCGGCAGACCGCCCTTCATCATGAAGCCGGACGGTGTGGCCAGTCTCTTCGGCCCCGGGCTGGCGGACGGACCCTTCCCCGAGCACTACGAACCCCTGGAATGTCCCGTGGAGAAAAACCCCCTGTCGCCGCAGAAGCACAATCCGGCGATTCGCAGGTTCGACAAGCCCGGCATCGGTTCCGATCTCGATGTCTATTCCAACATCGGCAGTTGCGATCCGAAATATTCCTTTGTCTGTTCAACCTACCGGATCAGCGAGCACTGGCAGACCGGCCTTCAGACGCGGTGGTGTCCGTGGCTGGCGGAGATGCAGCCGGAAATGTGGTGCGAAATGAGCAGGGAACTGGCCAAGGAGAGGGGCATCGCCAACGGCGACAAGGTCATCGTCAGTTCTCCGCGAGGGAAAGTGGAGGCGGTCGCCATCGTCACGTCCCGATTCAAACCCTTCAAGATCGGCGGCAACACCATCCATGAAGTGGGGATCCCCTGGCACTTCGGCTGGATCACGACGGCCGACCGTCCATACAATCCCGGCGATAAAAAGGCGGAGGTCTTCACGAGAGGCGACGCCGCCAATCATCTTGTGCCGACAGTCGGCGACGCCAACACCATGATCCCGGAGAGCAAGGCTTTTATGGTGAACGTGGAAAAGCAGAGGGGGTAAGATAAATGGCTCAGATAACAACACAGAAAGCAAAGCTCATCGACGTCGCCAAATGCACGGGCTGTCGGGGATGTCAACTGGCGTGCAAGCAGTGGAACTCGCAACCGGCCCGACAGACGGAAAACTCTGGAAGCTATCAGAATCCGCCGGACCTGCAGTGGAATACCTGGACCCTGATCCGCTTCAAGGAAATCGAAGCGGCGAAGGATTCCAAGGGGAAACTGAACGGGGAGATGAAGTGGCTGTTCCGGAAGGACGGCTGCATGCACTGCACCGATGCGGCCTGCGTGAAGGTCTGCCCCAGCGGCACCCTTCATTACACGCCTTACGGGGCTGTGGAAATCGATCAGAAAAAATGCATCGGTTGCAAGGAATGCGTCTCCGCCTGTCCGTTCAACATCCCGCGCTACGACCGCACAACCGACAAGGTCTATAAATGCACCCTCTGTTCAGGAAGGATCGAAGCGGATATGATCCCGGCCTGCGCCAAGGCCTGTCCGACGGGGGCGATCAAGTTCGGCGACCGCGAGGAGATGCTGAAGATTGCCGGCAAACGGGTGGAGGAACTGAAGGCACAGGGTTCAAAGGATGCCTCCCTTTATGGCGACCAATTCGTCGGCGGCACCCATGTGCTGTACATCCTCGACGAAAAGCCGGAAGTTTATGACCTGCCGAAGCACCCGAGTGTCCCGCTTTCCGTCATCCTGTGGAAGGACATCCTGAAGCCGTTGAGTCTCCTGTCTGCCGGCGGCGTCATTGCCGGTTCGTTCCTGCATTACATTATCCATGGACCCAAGCTGCCGGATGAGGATTCGGGACAAGAATCGAAGGGAGGGGAATAACCATGAGAAAAGGATTAATTCAGGCCACGGACTCCTTTGAACGGATCGTCCACTGGTCTCTGGCCGTTTCGTGCCTCATCCTGTGTCTGTCGGGGCTGGGAATGATGTTCCATTCCCTGAATTTCCTTGGAGAACCCTTCGGCGGCTTGAAGTCGTTGAAGTACATCCATAACGTAACAGCCCTCTTCTTTATCCTGGCCCTCTTCTTCACGATCAGCATGTGGTGGAAAGAGGCGGGAATCTTTGTCTTTCCCGAGGACCTGGACTGGATCAAGTGCGCCGGCGGTTATCTGTGGCATGTGGACAAAGTGCCCGAGGTGGGCAAATACAATCCCGGCCAGAAGATGTTCTTCCTGGTCGTGGCGGGCGGCGGAGTGGCCATGATTTTCTCCGGGCTGATCATGCTCTTTCCCCTGAACATCCCGGCCATGATCGTCCGGCTGATGTATCTGGTCCATGCGGCGGGCTTCGTGGCGATCTTCGCCTTCTTCTTTATCCACCTCTACCTGGGAACGGTGGGCTCTCCCGGATCGCTGCCAGCCATGATGACCGGCTGGGTGACGCGCCCCTGGCTGAAGAAGCAGCACGCCAAGTGGCTTCATGAGATGGAGGAAAACGGGACGCTGATCGTTTACGGCGAAGAGAAAACCTCTTCCCACGGGCATTCTTGATCCGGAAAAAATGATAAGATAATCGGACCGATAGCCGGGGTTTTCTAATCCCGGCTATTTTTTTCAATGAAACATAACTTCAGAAATTTCCCCTATCAGACGCTTCCAAAAAGATCAGCTTTCCCTGTTGCCAACCATTATTTCTGTTCTCTCTATTTCGTGATTGCCTCCCCGCGTTGTTTTTGTCGCTTTCAGGTCTATATTTATTATAACATATTGACTTCTTAACTAATTTATAGTCAGTTCTTGAAAGTCCAGGGCATTCAGGATGATCATACAGCGCTTGAACTATTTTTTCTGAATCTCCGGGAATGCTCATCCATTAAGAATCACCATGAAAAGAAAGGAAGAAGAAATGATTAGGTTATTTGGACACGTTCGTACCTGACCCGTTTCAAGGGAACTTGTAGGGTTCCTTACAGACCGGTTCGCCGTTTCTTTCCTCCCGCAGACCAGCTAGGTTCCAGCCTGCCTGCCGCGGAAAGGCGGCAAGCGCGGGAAGGAGGCCGCATTTGGTCGTCAAAATCCAAATCCGCATCTCTTTCTAATTCATAATCAATTTATCTGATGGTGTGTCCTATGATTACGTTCAAGGTGTTTGTGCGCTTATCGTTATGACATTTTTGACAGAAGAATTGCGCGCCATTGGAATAAATTCATGAGCGGAACTTTAAAATGATTTCTGCAGGAAGGAGAGGAAGGAAAACATGAACGTCAGTAGAAGAGGTTTTTTGAAGCTTTCCAGTGCCTTGGGATCGGGCATCGCCCTGTCCGGCCTGGGAATCGACTTGAGTCCCACCCGCGCCTATGCGGATGAACTCAACAAGGCGAATCGCCTCAAGGTGGCAACGCAGTCAACGACGATCTGCTGTTACTGTTCCTGTGGCTGTGGCCTGATTTGCAGCGTGGACAAGCAGACGGGAAAGATCTTCAACATCGAGGGCGACGCCGATCATCCCATTAATGAAGGTTCCCTGTGCGCCAAGGGGTCCGGTTTCTTTCAGATGACGGAGGCCAACGAACACCGCCTGCGCAAGGTTCTCTACAGGGGACCGGGCGGCGATAAATGGGAGGAAAAGGACTGGGAGTGGGCGCTGCCCCGGATGGCGCGTCTTATCAAAGATACCCGTGACAAGAATTTTGTCAGGACGAATGCCGAGGGAAAACTGGTCAACCGCTGCGAAGCGATCGGTCACTATGGCAGTTCCAACGTGGACAACGAGGAGTGCTGGCTGATCACAACCAAGTCGCGTGCCTTGGGGATTGTCTATATGGATCACCAGGCTCGAGTCTGCCACAGCCCATCCGTCGGAGCGTTGGCAGAGTCCTTCGGTCGCGGTTCCATGACGAACCACTACATCGACATGAAAAACAGCGATGTCATCCTTATCATGGGAAGCAACATGGCGGAAAACCACCCCATGGGCTTCAAGTGGGTCACCAGGGCCAAGGAAAAAGGGGCCAAGGTTATTCACGTCGATCCCCGTTTCACCCGCACATCCCAATGCTGCGATTACCATGTGCCGCTTCGTTCCGGCACGGACATCGCTTTTCTGGGCGGCATGATCAACTACATTATTGAGAACCAGAAATACTTTAAGGAATATGTCCTCAATTACACCCATGCTTCCTTTATCGTGGGCAGCGACTACTATTTTAAAGACGGTCTTTTCTCAGGTTATGATGCACAGAATAGAAAATACGATAAAGAAACATGGGCTTTTGAAAAAGATGGAAGTGGTATTCCCCAGCGGGATATGACCTTGACGAATCCCCGTTGCGTGTTCCAGTTGATGAAGGAGCATTATTCCCGTTATACGCTCGATAAGGTCTCCAGCATCACCGGTGTATCGAAAGAGAACCTCCTTAAGGTTTACGAGGTCTACAGTTCCACCGGCGTCCCGGACAAGGCGGGAACGGAATGCTACGCCCTGGGATGGACACAGCATACCGTCGGCGTGGAAAACATCCGCGCCATGACCCTCATCCAGATGCTGCTGGGCAATGTGGGCATCGCGGGCGGCGGCATCAATGCCATGCGCGGCGAGCCCAATGTTCAGGGTTCAACAGACCATGCCATCCTTTACCACATTCTTCCCGGCTACTTGAAGACGCCTTCCGCTTCATACGATACACTGGAAAAATATTTGACGAAATACACGCCCGTTTCCCACGATCCGAAGTCGGCCAACTACTACCAGAATTATCCTAAATTCATGGTCAGTCTGCTCAAGTGCTGGTTTGGCGACAAGGCCACGAAAGAAAATGAATTCGGCTACAACTGGCTGCCCAAGATGGACGACGGGAAACACTATTCCACGATGCACATGTTCGACAAGATGTATGAGGGCAAGATCAAGGGATTCTTCTGCATTGGCGCGGATAACGCCGTAAGTACGCCCAATACCGGCAAGGTGCGCAAGGCGCTGGAAAAACTCGACTGGCTGATCGGCGAGAACATCTTTGACAACGAAACCTACCAATTCTGGCGGGGACCCGGCGTAGATACCAAAAATATCAAGACAGAGGTTTTCCTGCTGCCTGCATCCGCTTCGATGGAGAAGGAAGGAAGCATTTCCAACTCCGGCCGCTGGGTGCAGTGGAAGCAAAAAGCCTGCGACGGACCGGATCAGTGCATACCCGTGGGCGAAATTGAGATAAAGATCATGCAGGCGGTCAAAGACCTGTATGCAAAAGAAGGCGGCGTATGTCCCGAACCGATCCTGAATCTCCAATGGGACTACCTGGACAAAGACGGTCACTTCAGCGCTATGAAGACGGCCAAAGCCATTAACGGTTATTTCCTGCAGGACACGGTCATCGAAGATCAAGTCAAGGGAACAAAGACAGAATTCAAGAAGGGCCAGTTGGTGCCGACTTTCGGTATGCTCAAGGATGACGGAACAACGTCGGCAGGCAACTGGTGCATATGCGGCAGCTACACCGCGGATGGCATAAACAAGATGGCGTCGAGGGGGAAGGAAGATCCGACCGGGTTGGGCCTCTTCCCCAACTGGTCTTTCGCCTGGCCGGTCGGCCGCCGCATCCTTTATAACCGCGCATCCTGCGATATTGACGGCAAGCCTTACAATCCCAAGCGCAACATTCTAGAATGGAAAGACGGTAAATGGGTCGGCGATGTGCCCGATGGACCCTTCCCGCCGCAGGCGGAAAAAGAAGGAAAATACCCCTTCATTATGAAGACCGACGGCCTCGGTGCTTTCTTCGGTCAAGGCATGGCCGACGGCCCCTTCCCCGAGCATTATGAACCACTGGAAGGACCGCTGACGAAGAATCCTCTGTCCGGACAACTCATCAATCCGGCTATCGAGATCTTCAGTAGCGATCGGGACCAGATAGCCAGAGCGAGCGAGAAATTCCCGTATGTATGCTCGACCTACTCCTGTACGGAGCACTGGTGCTCCGGTGCTCTCACCCGGTGGCAGTCCTGGCTCCTGGAGATGCAGCCCGAACTCTACATCGAGATCGGCGAGAAACTGGCCAAGGAGAAGGGGATCAGGAACGGCGATCGTGTCAAGGTCTCCTCCATCCGCGGCGTGGTTCCCTGTGTTGCCATGGTGACCAAGCGCTTCGTGCCGTTCACCATCGAGGGCAAGACGGTCCACCAGGTCGGCATGCCCTTCAATTACGGCTGGCTCTTCCCCAAGGACGGCAAAGACGACAGCACCAACTTCCTGACGCCTTCGGTCGGTGACGCCAACACCTTCTGTCCGGAATACAAGGCGTTCATGGTCAACGTAGTGAAGGCATAGGGGGGAGACGATGAATAGAGAACTCATAAAACTGATCGATACGACGAAGTGCACGGCCTGCCGCGGATGTCAGGTAGCGTGCAAGCAGTGGAACGAAATGCCGGGTCTGAGAACAAAGCAGACTGGGACTTATCAGAACCCACCCGATTTGCAGTGGAATACCTGGACGCTGATCCGCTTCCAGGAATATGA